>NZ_JBEOVO010000010.1:0-216584 GCF_040295605.1 Streptomyces sp. NPDC002773 | reverse complement strand
CGTTCGGACCGAGGAGGGCGAAGACCGTCCCGGCCGGGATCCGCAGATCGATGCCGTCGAGCACGGTCTTGTCGCCGTAGGACTTGCGCAGCCCGTTCGCCGCGATGGCCGTTTCGGTCATGGTGAGTACTCCTCAGTTACGGATCGGAGGGTGCGGGTCGCGGGTCAGAGGCTGCGGGCGGTGATGTCGCCGTAGGCGGTGGTCGCGTGGATGTCGAGCTGCGCGGCGGCGCCCTCGGAGTTCTGGAGCGAGTTGGAGATCCGGCCGTAGGCGGTGCCGGCGTGCAGGGTGGCGGAGACCCCGCGGGCGGCGCCGACCGCGATCGCGCCGTGCTCGGTGCGCAGCGTGACCGAGCCGCGCACGGCCTCGGCGATGGTCAGGTCGCCCTTCTGGCTGCTGATCTCCGCCGGGCCGCCCAGCCGGCCGACCGCGATGTCACCCGCGGCGAGGGTGATGCGGGCGCCTCCGGTCTCGTCGAGCTTGACCGTGCCGTGCGCGCTCTCGAAGGCCACGTCGCCGAGCCGTCCGACGCCGCGGAGTTCGGCGGTGGCCGCCTTCGCCTCGACGCGGGAGCCGGCGGGCAGCTGGACGGTGACCTCGACGGAGCCGGAGTTCCCGAGGACCCGGTTCTTCGCGTCGGGGGCCTCGATCCGCAGGACACCGTCACCGTAGGCGACCGTGATCCGCTCCGCCGCCTTCACGTCGCGGCCCTTGGAGGCGTCGGCGGGCAGGACCTCGACGGTGGTGTCGGCCCGGTCGGCGGCGATGAACCGGATACGTCCGGCGGGGATGTCGAGGACGGTGGAGATCGGGGCGGAGGTGAGGAACTTCTGCATGGTCTTCTTCTTTCGGCTCGTCGTTTCTGACAAGAGAAACGCTACGTTGCATTCACGTAGCTAGCAACAAGCTTGTTGCGTAGGGACGCGATCAATGCAGGTCAGAGCCGCAATTTCATTGCAACGGTCCTGCGGGATAATGCAACGTCAGGCGTTACCCTGTTGCAATGAACTGAAGATGAACGCTATGGCGTCAGCCGCGGTCGTACCCCGCGTCCCCGCCGTCCCTGGCCCCCGCGGGAAGCGCGGGCGGCGCGTACGTGGCCAGGGCCTCCCCGTCCGGGTCGGGGCGTACGGCCCCGAGCAGCGGGTTCGCCGCGATCGGGGAGACCTTCACCTTCGCGCCCGGACGCGGGGCCTGCACCACCAGGCCCTCGCCGAGGTAGACCGCCACATGGGTGGCGCCGGGGAAGTACACGACCAGGTCCCCGGGGCGCAGCTCGGAGAGCGGCACCCGGGGCAGCGTCGCCCATTGCTCCTGGCTGGTACGCGGCAGCTTCCGGCCCGCCGCCGCCCACGCCCGCTGGCTGAGCCCCGAGCAGTCGTACGTCTCAGGGCCCTCCGCCCCCCACTCGTACGGCTTGCCGATCTGGCCCACCGCGAACCGCAGCGCCTCGGCGCCCGCCCGGGACGGGGTGCGCCGGCCGTCCAGGACGCCGGAGCCGAGGAGTTCACGCTGCGCGCCCGCCGTCTGGACGCGTTCGAGCTCGGTGAGCCGGGCCAGTTGCCCGGGGGAGAGCGCGGCGAGCAGCTTCTCGACCTCCGCGAGCCGGGCCCGCGCCTCGTCACGCCGGGTGCGCTGCGCGACGGCGAGGCGCTGCTGCCGGTCGAGGGCCTTCCGGGAGGCGCTCGCCAGGGAGTCCGCCTGGCGCGCGGTCTTCTCCAGCCGTGAGACGGCCGCGGCACGGTCGCGTGCGACCCGGGCGATCAGATGCCCCTGGTCCAGGGCCGACCGCGGGTCCGGCGCGAGCAGCATCCGCAGGTACGAGGGGAGTTCGGTCCTGCCCTGGTACTGCTCCCGGGCGATCCGGCCTACCACGGCGCGCCCCTGGGCGAGGGCGGTCCGCGCGGCGGTGAGCCGGGCGGTCACCTTCTTGGTGTCGGCGGCCTGGAGCTTCAGGGCCTCGTCGGCGGCGTTGAACCGCTCGGCGGCCTCCTCGGCCCGCTGGTAGAGCGTGCGCATCCGGGCGAGCAGGGCGCTGACGGAGTCGCCACCGGGAGGGGGGAGCGCGGCGCCGTCGTCGAGGGGGGCGGGGGGCGAGGCTGCGGGGGAGGCGGGGGCGGTGGGGGTGTCAGGGATGGTGGGGGTGTCGGAGGCGGTGGGTGTGTCAGGGGCGCTGGGTGGGTCAGGCGCTGCGGGTGCCTCGGGGACGCTGGGGGTGTCGGGGTCCGCGGGCTGGGCCGAGGCGTCCGGGTCGACGGGCCCCACCGGTTCCGCCGCGGGGTCGGCCCAGGCGATCGGGGCCTCCACCGGGGGGTCGGTCGGCGGGTCCGGCGCGGCGGTGGCGCCCCCCGGCAGCAGCATCCCCGTGAACGCCGTCGCCGCGGCCAGCGCCCCCGTGCAGACCGTGCGCAGCAGCCTTCGCGACACGTACACCTCACCACCTCCACGGGGATGATGACGTGTCAGTTCAACTGATTACCGTACAAATGGGGGTGCGTCCGGCGGCCTCACCCGTTCGGCTCAGCGTCCTTCGCCGACGGGGGCGTACCGCCGCCCGGCTTCGACCACGGCCACTTCAGCTCGCGCCGCTCGCGGCCCCCGGGGGCGTACGCGTACACCCAGCCGCGCTGGAGCCCGAGCCGCTTCGTGTAGCCCGCGGGCTCGCGCCGGTACGCGTACACGGTCGGCGGGTTTCCGTCGTGCGCCGGGACCGGAACCTCGTACCACTTCGGCGGGTGGCCGGTCGGGCCGAGCAGGATCGGCAGGACCCGGCCGTCGAGGGGGCCGCCACGGAAGGGGGTGTTCTCGCTTCTCACCCCTCCAGTGTCCCCCGCCCCGGGCTCACAGCAGGTGGGCCGCCTCGCCCACCACCGGCATCACCCGCCGCGCGAGCCGCGCCACCGGCCCCGCCGGCGTCTCCTGGGCGAGGAGCAGCCCGACGACCCGCGCCGTCTCCCCGTCGCTCGCCGTGGTCGCGGCGAGCAGGGCGACGAGATGGTCGACGAGCCAGGCCCGCAGCTCCCGGGCCGGGGGCTGCTTGTCCTCGTCGAGCCAGATCAGCGAGGTGGCCTCCACGGCGGCGATCCACGTCCGCACCAGCATGCCGAGCCGGGGCCCCGGCCGCTCCACCCCCAGGTGGACGAGGATCTGCTCGGCGGCGGCCCGCCGCACCTCGTCGACGATCGCGGTGGTCCGGGAGGTCTCGGCGACGCTGCCGCCCCGCAGCAGGGCGCTGAACCCGGCGTCGTGCTCGTCGACGAAGGCCAGATACCGGTCGAGCACCCGCCCGAGCCGCTCCGTGGGCGGCCCTTCCGGCGGCTCGGTGAAGCAGCGGTTGAGGGCGTCGGCGGAGGAGCGCAGGGCCGCCTCGTACAGCTGCTGCTTGCCGCCGGGGAAGTAGCGGTAGACGAGGGGCCGCGAGACACCGGCGGCCTCGGCGACGTCGTCGAGCGAGACGTCCTCGGGCGTCCGGTGGGCGAAGAGCCCGAGGGCGGCGTCGAGGAGCTGCCCGCGCCGCTCCTCGACACTGAGTCTGCGGTACGCGGGAGTGGCGGCGCTCGTCATGCCCGCAGCGTAGCCCCGGGGCGGGCGGGCCAGGCATCCGGAACCGGCCGCGGCGGCGGGCCTCGCGGCTTCAGGCCGGCAGCCCCGAGGACTTCCAGAGCCGCCGCCCCGGCCCCCGCAGGGCGCCGATGTCGTCGAGGAAGTCCGTGAGCCGCCTGGCCCCGGCCTGCGTGAATGCGGGTCACCCCGCGGACGAGGGTCTGCACCCGCTCGTCCGGGAAGGTCAGCCGCTGCATCCGGTCGAGGATCTCCTCGCCGAGCAGGGTGGCGGCGAAGGAGCCGGGGGTCGTGGAGACGAGACGAGCTCCGGCGGCCAGAACCACGTGCCGTCCTCGAACGGCGTGTCCCAGTCGAGCACGGTGTCCGGGTCGTAGGAGTGTCTGCGGGAGGACTCCACAAGGCGCTCGCCAACACGTTACCGGGGGTCACCCCTTATCGGACTGCTCGTCAGTGACACCGTCAATCCCTTGCGCGCGACTTGTTGACGATCCGTCTACCACCGTGTGAGCCTGACGGGTGGACTCGCACCACGGGAACGGCCCGACCCCGAAGGAGGCGTCAGTGTCGACGCGCGACCTCTACACCACGGCCCCGTCCACCCCCACCTGGCAGGTCCCCGCCACCGGCTCGGCGCGCTTCTCGTGGGAATACGACATGGGCGCTTCCGGCCGCGAGCGCCTCCTCGCCCTCTACCAGAAGGGCAAGGACAAGCAGTGGGACGGCGCCACCCGGATCGACTGGGACGTGGAGGTCGACCCGTACGACCCGCTCGGCACCCCCGACGAGGTCCTCACCCTCCACGGCACCCGCCACTGGGCGAAGATGACCGAGAAGGACAAGGGCGACCTGCGACGGCACTACGCCTCCTGGCAGTTCAGCCAGTTCCTCCACGGCGAACAGGGCGCCATGATCTGCGCCGCCCGGATCGTCGAGTCCGTCCCCGACCTGGACGCCAAGTTCTACTCGGCCACCCAGACCATGGACGAGGCCCGCCACGCCGAGATCTACGGCCGCTTCCTCCACGACAAGATCGGCATGCTCTACCCGATCAACGACAACCTCAAGGGCCTGCTCGACGACACCCTGCGGGACTCCCGCTGGGACATGCCGTACCTCGGCATGCAGGTCCTCATCGAAGGCCTCGCCCTCGCCGCCTTCGGCATGATCCGCGACACCACCGACAAACCGCTCCCGAAGCAGATCCTCGCGTACGTGATGCAGGACGAGGCCCGGCACGTGGCCTTCGGCCGGATGGCCCTGCGCGACTACTACCGCCAACTCTCGGACGCCGAACTCCGCGAGCGCGAGGAGTTCGTCATCGAGGGCTGCTACCTCATGCGCGACCGCCTGCGCGGGGTCGAGGTCCTGGAGAACTTCGGCATCCCGAGGAAGGAAGCGGAGGAACTGAGCGAGCAGAGCGAGTTCCTGCACCTCTTCCGCAAGCTCCTCTTCAGCCGGATCGTCCCCTGCGTCAAGGACATCGGCCTCTGGGGCGAACGCCTCCAGAAGGCGTACCTCGACATGGGCGTCTTCGACCTCGGCGACTCGAACCTGGACCAGCTGATGACCCAGGACGAGGAGATCGCGGAGGCGCTGGACCGCGAGCGGTTCGCGGCGGAGGAGCGGGAACGGATCGCCGAGGTGGCCGAGGCGGTCGCGGAGGGGGAAGCGGCGTCGCAGTGACCGGACATTGGATCCAAGCTCCAGAATCCAACCTCCAGGATCCGGGATTTTGAATCCAACATCCGAGCTACGGTTTCCGCGTCTCCGCCTCCAACCGCAGCGCCTCCGTCATCACCGCCTTGGCGATCGGAGCCGCGCTGCCGCCCCCGCTGATGTCCGTCCGGGCCGCCTCCGCGTCCTCGACGACGACCGCGACGGCGACGGCCGGCTGGGCCGAGTCCCCGGCCTGGGCCCAGGCGATGAACCAGGCGTACGGGGTCCCCGTGTTGCCGAAGCCGTGCTGGGCGGTGCCGGTCTTGCCGCCGACCCGGGCGCCGGGGATCGCCGCGTTCGTCCCCGTGCCCTCCTCGACCGCCTTCACCATCAGCCGCTGGAGCTGCATCGCGGTCGAGGGGTTCATGGCCTGCCGGTAGCTGCGGCGGCCCGTCCGGTCCACGGTCGTGCCGCCGGAGGTGGTCGTGCGGTCGACGAGGTACGGGTGGGCGATCTCCCCGTTGTTGGCGACGGCCGACGCCACCAGCGCCATCTGGAGCGGCGTGGCCGTCGTGTCGAACTGCCCGATCGACGAGAGGGCCAGCTGGTCGGGGCTCATCTCCTGGTCGAAGTTGGACTTGGCCACCCAGGACGGCACCCGGAGCCGCGTGTCGTTGAAGCCGAACGCCTCCACCGCGTCGACCATCCCGGTCAGGCCCACCTTCACCCCGAGCCCGGCCATCACCGTGTTGCAGGACCACTGGATGGCGTACGCGAGGGAGGCGTCCGCGCATCCCTTCGCCTCGTTGGGCAGCACCTGCCGGGTGCCGGGCAGCACGAACGGGTCGGGGGTGTCCGTCGGCGCGTCCACGTCCCGTACGGCCCCGGCGTCCAGGGCCGCCGCTGCCGTCACGATCTTGAACGTGGAGCCCGGCGGGTAGGTCTGCCGCAGCGCCCGGTTCAGCATGGGCTGGTTCGGCGAGGTGGTGAGCCGCTTCCAGGCGTCCTTGACCCCGGGGTCGGTACCGGAGAGGACGCCGGGGTCGTACGAGGGCGAGCTGACGAGCGCCAGGATCCGGCCGCTGTGCGGCTCCACCGCCACGACCGCCCCGCGCTTCCCGCCGAGCCCCCGGAAGGCGGCCTCCTGCATCGAGGAGCGGATCGTCGTCACGACGTCACCGCCGGGCTGCCGGCCCCGGGTGAGGTCGTTCCAGAGGGGGAGCGGCGCCAGCATCGGCTCGGTGCCGGCCAGGACCGCGTCCTCGGCGTGCTCGACGAGGGTGGTGCCGTACGTCTGCGAGGAGTAGCCGGTCAGCGGCGCGTACAACGGCCCCTGGCGGTAGGTCCGTTCCCAGCGGAGCTGCTGCCCGCTGTCCCGGGAGCCCGTGACGGGCTTCCCGTCGACGACGATCTCGCCGCGCGGCTGCGCGTACCGGTTGATCGCGATGCGCCGGTTGGCCGGGTCGTCGTCGAGGGATTCGGCCTCGAACACCATCACGCGGGCGGAGTTGACGAGGAGGGCCACGAGCAGCAGGAGGCAGAGTGCGGCGGCCCGCCGTGCGTACCGGATCACGAGGCGCCCTCCTTGACGGGCACGAGCGCCCCCGTGTCGGCGTCGTCCGGCTGCGGGGCGCGCGCCGAGTCGCTCACGCGGATGAGCAGGGCGACGATGACCCAGTTGGTGACGACCGACGAACCTCCCTGGGCCAGGAACGGCATCGCCATGCCCGTCAGCGGGATCAGGCCCATGACCCCGCCCGCGATGACGAAGACCTGGAGGGCCACGATCGACGCGAGCCCGATCGCGAGGAGCCGCCCGAAGGGATCGCGCAGCGAGAGGCCGGCGCGGTACCCCCGGGCGACGAGCAGCGCGTACAGCAGGAAGAGCGCGGTCAGCCCCACGAGCCCCAGTTCCTCGCCCGCCGTGGCGAGGATGAAGTCGGACTTGGTGGCGAAGCCGATGAGGACGGAATGGCCGAGCCCCAGCCCCGAGCCGAGCATCCCGCCGGCCGCGAACGAGAACAGCGACTGGGCGAGCTGCCCCGGCCCGTCGCCCGCACGGATCGAGGCGAAGGGATCGAGCCAGTCCTCGACCCGGCTGTGCACGTGCGGTTCGAGCGAGCCGACGAGGAAGGCGCCGGCGGCGGCGAGCACGACACCGATGGCGATCCAGCCGATCCGGCCGGTGGCCACGTACAGCATGATCACGAAGAGGCCGAAGAAGAGCAGTGACGTACCCAGGTCCCGCTCCACGACCAGCACGCCGACGCTCAGCAGCCAGATCGCCACGACAGGCCCGAGGACCCGCCCGGCCGGGAACTGGAACTTCCAGATCCGGCGGCCGGTGTGCGTGAGCGCGTGGCGGTTGGCGGCGAGATAGGCGGCGAAGAAGACCGCGAGCAGGATCTTCGCGAACTCGCCCGGCTGGAACGAGAGACCGCCGATCCGGATCCAGATCTTGGCGCCGTTCACGGCGGGGAAGAAGATCGGCAGGATCATCAGGGCGAGCGCGGCGGCCACCGAGACGTACGCGTAGCCCTGGAGCGAGCGGTGGTCGCGCAGCAGCAGCACGACCACGATGAAGAGGCCGACCCCCAGCGTCGACCAGACCAGCTGGGTGGCCGCGGCCTGGTCGTTCGGCGTCTCCAGGTCGAGCCGGTAGATGAACACGAGCCCGAGCCCGTTGAGCAGGACGGCGATCGGCAGCAGCAGCGGATCGGCGTACGGGGCACGGAAGCGGACGGCGAGATGGGCGACGAGCGCGAGCAGCCCGAGCCCGGCCCCGTAGCGGGCGGCGTCCGGCGGTACGGCTCCGCTGCGGGCGAGGCCGACCTCGGCGTAGCCGTAGACGGAGATGAGGACGGCGCAGACGAGGAGGGAGAGTTCCACGCCGCGGCGCTTCGGGATGCGTACCCCGGGCGGGGGTGCGTCCGTTCGCGGTGTGGTCATGGCCGCAACGTAGCAAGCGGTATGCCCTATGTCCCTTTTGTGTGACGGTGTGCCGTGCGGTCAGTCCTCCGGCGCGCCGTCCGAGAGGCGGACGTACTCGGGCAGCCGCAGCAGGGCCTCGGCGCCGCCCCCGGGGGCCCCGGCGAACACGAGCGCGGCCCCGATCACCTCGGCCTGCCCGACCGCGATCGTCAGCCCGAGGCCGTGCCCCTTGCCGCCGCTCTCGGTCCGGAAGCGCTGCGGCCCTGACTCGATCAGATACCCCGGGTATCCAGGCCCGTGGTCCCGTACGGACACCACGGGCCCGTCCACCGTCACCACCACCGGAGGCGCCCCGTGCTTGTGCGCGTTGGCGATCAGGTTCCCGAGGACCCGCTCCAGGCGCCGCCGGTCGGTCTCCACCGTCGCGTCCCGCACCACCCGTACTTCCGTCTCCGTGCCGGAGGCGCGCACCACCCGCTCGGCGAGCGGCCCGAGTTCGTGCACGGCCAGGTCCACGGTCTCGTTGCGGGCGTCGAGCCGCGAGATCTCCAGCAGGTCCTCGGTGAGCCCCCGCATCGCCCGCACCCGGTCCCGTACGAGCTCCGAAGGCCGCCCCTCCGGCAGCAGCTCGGCGGCCGCCGACAACCCGGTCAGGGGCGTACGCAGCTCATGCGCCACATCGGCGGTGAACCGCTGCTCGCTCTGCAGCTTGCGCTGGAGCGAGGAGGCCATCGTGTCGAGCGCGCCCGAGACCGTCGCCACCTCGTCCTGCGGGCGCGAGGGGTCCTTCGTACGGGGATCGTCCACGCGCGCGTCGAGATCGCCGGCGCTGATCCGGCGGGCCACCTGGGCGGTGAGGTGCAACCGGCGGGTGACCCGGGTGACGGCGAAGGCGCCCACGAGCAGCGTCGCACCGATCGCGAGCACGGAGGAGCCGAGGATCGAACGGTCGAGCGCGTCGATCGTCTCGGCGCTCTGGCTGTGGTCGACGCGTACGGCGAGGGCGCGGCCGTCCGCGGGACCCGCCGCCCACATGGCCGGGCGGCCCCGGTCGTCACCGACCATCGTGCCGCGCTCGCCCCGGACGGCGAGGGCGCGCAGGGACGCCGGCAGCCCGGCCGGGTCGATCCCGGCGAACCGGGGAAGCGGCTCACCGGCCTCGTACAGCCGGGTGACGTCGACGAGCCGGGCGAGGGCCTTCTCCCGGGAGTCGGCCGTGGTCTGCCCGGCCACCGACACATGGACGAGGATGCCGAGCAGCGCGGCGAGGGCGCAGCACATCACCGCGATGAAGACGGCAGCCTTCCAGGTGAGGGTCGCGGTCCAGGCGGGCAGCCGGGGCGTCACGGGCTCTCCGCGGGCAGCGGCACGGGCGCGGGTGCGACGGTGGGAGCCGGGCTCACGAGCCGGGGCACGGGCACGCCGGACGCGGAGGGTTTCACCCGCACGATCTCGTCCCGCGTGGGCAGCATGCTGTGCTGCTGCTCGTCCCAGGACCAGGCGGTGCGGTACTCGTACCCGGGGATGCCCGCCGACGCGACCCGCGTGATCAGATCCCTGCCCGCCACCTCCACGCTGATGACCTGTTCGACGGTGGACATGATCCGGGTGAGCCCGCCGTTCTCGGCGAGGTAGACCCGGATCCCGACCTGCTGCTCGGGCATGCGGATCCCGACGATCAGCTCGTCCTGACCGTTGCCGGTGAGGTCGCGGTAGTACGGCCGCATGACGGGACAGGCGACAGCCGCGGTGCCGCAGGCGACGATCGCACGCGCGGTCTCCTCGTACATCCCGTCACCCCCGCTGAACACATCGCCCCGAGCCCGTACCTCCGCACGAACGACATCCAAGGCCTCGACGGAACGCACGTCGTTGTCGGACACCCGGACGCCGGGAACACGAGAGCTGTCGGACTCCCCGTAGTCGAGGGGCGGATCGGTGGCGGGCGGCAGATCGGGCCAGAGCCGTACGGGTCCCACAGCGCCGGGCGTGGCCCCGGCACTCCTGAGCGCCCCTTCGTCAGCACACCCACCGAGGGCGAGGAGGACACAGCAGACGGCGATGACCACACCGCGCGGCCTCATGCGACCTCCTCACCACGGAACACCCAAGGAGACCCTAAACGGAGGAAAGCCCCACCTGCTCACCGACAACCCACGAGGCGAGGGCGCCCGACGGACAGGAGTGGGGGACGTGGAGGGGGCCGTGTTCGGGACGTAGACGGCCCCCACGGCAGCCCCACGGCGGGCGGCATCCCACGGCCCGGCGGCCAGGGGCGCAGGACCAGCCCCGAACCACCGCCCCCCGCTAGAAAACCCCCCGCTCCATCCGGGCCAACGCGGCCCGGCACAAGGTCAGGAGCTTCTCGTCGAGGTGGACGTCATGACTGCCCGAGGCGCCCTCCCGGGCGTTGTGGCGCCGCCGCCGGGTCAGCTCGGTGAGGATGACCAACTGCGCCTCCGACGCCGCGGGCCCCATCTCCGCCAGGCACTCGGCGACGTCCACGCGCGCGTGCCGGTTCTCCTCCCAGGCCGCGAGTAGCACCGGCAGGGCCGCCGCCGTGTCCCCGGAAACCCGCCACAGGGCGGCCGCGCTGCGGACCCGCACCCACAGGTCCCGTGAGGCCAGACCGGGCCGGAGCGCGGGCGCGGCCGAGGCGGCGGCCGGGCCGATCTCGCCGAGCACCTGCGCGGCGGCGCACCGCTCCGCGCCCGAGACGCCCGGCCGCAGCCACCGGCCCAGGGCCGCCAGGACCTCTCCCATGTCACCTTCGGCCGCCCACAGGGCCCGCGCCGCCGCCGTGGAGACGGTGGCCGACTCGGCGGCCAGGAGTCTTCGCATGTCCGGTACGGCCTGCCGGGCGGCAGGCCCGAAGGCCGCCAGGGTCCGCAGGGCGGCCTCCCGCACCCAGTCGCGCCGGTTCGGCGGCGCCCCGCGAAGGACCCGCAGGACCTCCGGTACGGCCTGGCCGCCGCGTACGGCCGCGAGGGCGTACAGCAGGGGCGCGGCCCGGTCGTACAGCCGCTCGTCGAGCTCGACGTCGGCGAGCCGGCGCCGCAGTAGGGGGGCGAGCATCGCCGCCGAGGGCCCGAGGCCGTCCATGGCGTACAGGAGCTCCCGCCGCACCTCGCCCCCCTCCTCGAGGGCGCGGGCGAGCAGCGGCACGGCACGGGTGTCCCCGGCGCGGGCGAGCGCGAGGAGCGCCCCGTCCCGCCCGGACCGCCCGACGAAGGCGTGATGACCACGCCCACCGCCCCCTGACCACGCCCCAGCCCCAGACCCCGACCCAGGCCCCGACCCGGACCCCAACCCCGTCCCAGACCCCGGCCCCGTGGTCAGACGCTCGGTGAGCGCGTCGGCGGCGGGTGCGCCCAGCTCGAAGAGCCGCTCCAGGAACGAGGTGGCGGCCTCGCGGAGCCGCGGTTCGGGGTCGTGGAGCTGCGCGCCGACGAGCCGGACGACTTCCTCGTACCGCCCGCGCCAGATCCGTATCAACCCGCCGCACAGCCAGATGGCGTCCGACCGCTGCCCCCAGTCGGGGCTGCGCAGCTGCGCGAGGATCAGCGCGATGCGGTCGTCGACGCGGTCGTCGAGGGCGGCGTGCAGGGTCCGGAGCAGCTCCTCGGTCCAGGGGGCGGGGCGGCCGGCGGCGTGCTCCTCCAGGAGCTCGCGGACCTGCCCGATGAGGGTGGGCGCGGCGTGCCGGGACCCGTCGGTGCCGGGGGCGGCCGCGGTGTGCGCAGTGGTCCTGATCTCCTCCAGGAGCCCCGTCACCCGCGGCACGACGTCGTCCGGGATGTCGCCGGGCGCGCAGCGCGCCCGCTGGGCGAGGGCCGCGAGCCGGAGCCCGGGGTCGTGGGCGGCGCGGGCGAGCCAGCCGAGCCAGTCGACGATCTCGGCGCGCAGCGACGCGTGCCTCAGGGCGATCCGCCCGAGGGCGGCGACGAGGGCGAGCCGCACCTCGGTGTCCCGCTCGACGGTGAGCCGTTCCCGCAGCAGGGTCAGCACCCGGGCGGGCTCGGGGTGCAGCGAGGCGAGCGCGCAGGGCGCGGCGAGCCGTACCTCGGGGTCGGGGTCGGAGGCGAGCCCGAGGAAGACGTCGGAGCCGGCGGCGATGGCGGCGGCGGCCATGGCGTAGTTGGCGGCGGGTATGAAGTCGTCGCCCTCCGAGCCGAGTTCGTCCAGTTCATCGTCGTCGTCGAGCTCGATCCCCCCGATGCTGGTGAGGAGCTCGACGAGGCAGCCGCGGTCCTGGACGGCGGGGTCGGCGACGAGTTCGAGGAGGAAGGGGATGCAGGCGAGCGTGGAGTCGTAGACGTCGCCCTGGTGGTGCACGGCGCCGTACATGCCGTCGAGGGCGGTCTCCCGCTCCGCGGGATCGGCGGAGGCGAGTCCGCGGAGGAGCTCCGGCACGTCGTCCGCGGGGCCGTAGGCGTGCCCCAGTGAGGCCCAGTCGACCTCCTCGATCCCCGTCAGCATGTGCCAGGCCGCCTTCCCCGTGAGCCCTGTATCAGGCAGCAAGTGTGCACCACGGGACGGAAAGCAAGGCCTTGCTGACAGCACGCGGCCTGCGGAGGGCCCGAGTTGCGGCCTCTTTGCGCCATGTACGCTACGGAGTAGGGCAGTTGCGCAGGGTATCGACCGTGAAAAGCGCCGAGGGCGTCGGGGCCGGGGAGGGCCGCCCGTTCAACCCTCCGACCGGACCCGGACGAACGTCGCGTTCTCCTGCCGCTGGCGCCCCGCGAGCTGCCGCAGTTCGACCGGGACCGGCGGGTCCACCCACCGCACCGGTCCGTGCTCCGGGTGCGGGGCGAGGGGCCCGGCGCGGTCGCCGACAAGCGCGCCGACCTCGCGCGACTGGGCGGGGGAGAGCCGGGGCGAGGTGGTCACGGTACGGCCGTCGGCGAGCCGTACGACGAGGGCGCGGGGCCGGTCGGCGGGGCCGAGGACGCCGAGCAGCAGGCCGTCGCTCGTCTCCGCGTGCCGGACCTTGCGCCAGGCCCAGGTGGGCCCCGCCCGGTAGGTGGAGCCGAGGGTCTTCGCGACGATCCCCTCGACCCCGGCGTCCCGCAGGTCCCGGAACCAGTCGCGCGCGGTCTCCTCGTCCAGGGTGGCGAGGACGCGCTGGAGCGGCGGTTCGGCGTCCCGCAGGGCCGTACCGAGCAGCTCCCACCGGTCGCGGAGCGGCAGGCTCCGCACGTCCTGCCCGGGTACGGCGAGGAGGTCGAAGGCGATGTACGAGACGGGTACGCCGGTCCGGGCCCGGTCCGCGGGGGAGCGGAGCAGGTCGGTGAAGCTGAGCCGGCCCTCCCGGTAGGCGCACAGCTCGCCGTCGAGGACGATCCCGGGCGGTAGCTGTTCCCGCAGGTGGGCGGCGGTCTCGGGGAACTCGGGGGCGAGGTCGCGGCGGGAGCGGGACTGGAGGACGACCTTGCCGCCGCCGAGGACGAAGGCGAGCGCACGGAACCCGTCGAGCTTGAGCGAGTACTGGAGCTGCCGGGGCGGCGGGGCCTGTACGGGGATCTCGTCGGCGGCCCGGGGCCGCATGACGTCGACGGGCGGAACCAGCACGACGGGCCCGAGCGCCCCGCCCCCACCGGCACCGGGCCCACCCCCGCCGGCACCGGTCCCACCCCCGCCGGCACCGGTCCCACCCCCGCCGGCACCGAGCCCACCTCCGCCGGCACCGGGCCCACCCCCGCCGGCACCGGTCCCACCCCCGCCGGTCAGGCGGCCCCCGTCCCGGCTCAAGGCAGCTCTCCCGCCCGCTCGGGTGCGAAAAGCGGTGCCAGGAGCTCCCCGTACCGCTCCAGACGTGGCGTGATGTCGTCCATGAGGAGAACGAGGGCTTCCGGATCCGCGGCGCGCGGCCCCGCGTTCTCCTCCACCTCCTCCCACGTGACGGGCGCGGACACGGCGGGCAGGGCCCGCGCCCGCAGGGTGTAGGGGGTGGCGGTGGTCTTGGCGGCGGCGTTCTGGCTGTGGTCGACGAAGACCTTCCCGGTCCGCAGGGCCTTGGCCATCCGGTGCACGACGAGTTTCGGCAGCGCCGCCTCCGCTTCGACGGCGAGCTGTCGGGCGTACGCGGAGACGCGCGAGGACGGCGTCGGCACCACCGGCACGAGGAGGTGCAGCCCCTTGGAGCCGGAGGTCTTGGCGTAGGCGTGGAGGCCGTCCGCGGCGAGCCGCTCGCGCAGGTGCAGCGCGACCCGGCAGCACTCGACGACCGTCGCGGGCGGCCCGGGGTCGAGGTCGAACACGAGCCGGTCGGCGACGGCGGGGGAGGAGGCCCGCCACTGCGGGGTGTGGAACTCCACGACGAGGTTCGCCGCCCACATCAGCGAGGCGAGGTCGTCGATCACCACCTGCCGGGCGCGGGGGTCCTCGGAGCGGGGTACGGGGGTGGTCCTCACCCAGGAGGGTGTGCCGGGCGGAGGATTCTTCGTGAAGAAGAGCTGCCCGTCCGGGCCGTCCGGATAGCGCAGGAAGGACACGGGCCGGTCCCGCAGATGCGGCAGGATCGCGGCCCCGACGGTCGCGTAGTAGTGGAGCAGCTCGCCCTTGGTGGTGCCGGTGACCGGGTGGAGCACCTTGTCCAGGTTGCTGAGCGCCAGGCGCCGCCCCTCCACCTCCGTGAGAGGCGTCATACGATGACAATCCCCCCGAATCATCTTTTTTAGGCTCGAAAGGTAAGAAACGTGCGATCCATCTGGAACGGCGCCATCTCTTTCGGGCTTGTCAGCATCCCGATCAAGCTGGTGAACGCCACCGAGAGCCATTCGGTCTCCTTCCGCCAGATCCATACCGAGGACGGCGGCCGCGTCCGCTACAAGAAGGTGTGCGAGCTCGACGGCGAGGAACTCTCCACGCCGGAGATCGGCAAGGCGTACGAGGACGCCGACGGGACCATGATCCCGATCACCGACGAGGACCTGGCCGCCCTGCCGCTCCCGACGGCGAAGACGATCGAGATCGTGGCCTTCGTGCCGGCCGGTGAGATCGATCCGCTCCAGATGGACGCCGCGTACTACCTCTCGGCGAACGGCGTGCCGGCGGCCAAGCCGTACACGCTGCTCCGTGAGGCGCTCAAGCGCAGCGACAAGGTGGCGGTGGCCAAGTACGCGCTCAGGGGGCGGGAGCGGCTCGGCATGCTGCGGGTCGTGGACGACGTGATCGCGATGCACGGGTTGCTCTGGCCGGACGAGATCCGCGCCCCCGAGGGCGTGGCCCCGGAGACCCCGGTCGCCGTACGGGACGCCGAACTCGACCTGGCGGACGCCCTGATGGCCACGCTGGGCGAGGTCGACATCAACAGCCTGCACGACGACTACCGGACCGCGGTCGAGGAGATGATCGCGGCGAAGGCGGAGGGCGGCGAGGCCGTCGCGCCCCCGTCCCCGGGGGAGGCGCCGGGTGGCCGGGTGATCGACCTGATGGCGGCGCTGGAGAGCAGCGTCAGGGCGGCGAAGGAGGCTCGCGGCGAGGACGCCGTGGTGACGGAGCTCAAGCCGCGCGGGACGCCGAAGGAGACGGGGGGCAAGAAGTCCACGTCCCGGACGCCCGCGAAGAAGACGGCGACGCCGGCCCGCAAGTCGACGTCGACGGCGGACGGAGCGGCGGGCGCGGCGGAGGAGGCACCGAAGAAGGCCGCGACCAAGAAGGCGCCGGCGAAGAAGACGCCGGCGAAGAAGACGACGACGAAGGCGACGACGAAGAAGACGGCGACGAAGGAAGCGACGAAGGCGGCGGCGAAGAAGACGACCCCCCGCAAACGCACGGCGTAACGCCCTGGGTCGTGCCCCGCCGCCGCCCCGAGTCAGCGGTAGTCGTCGGGGTGGTCCTGCATCCACGTGTTGATCTCGTCGCGCGTGCCGACCAGCAGGCTCTGGTGCTTCTTCAGGTTCTCGAAGGAACGGTCGCCGCCGAGTTCGCCGTTGAGCTTCTCGATGAGCGCGATCGGCTCGGGGAAGTGCCCGGGCCCCTTCGGGTCGGCCTTCATGGCCCGGTCCATACGCTGGAGTTCGTCGTAGACCCGCCCGAGGAAGTAGGCACAGTTGCCCGGCGTGCACGACTCGTTCAGCGTCGCCTGCAGCCCGGCGAACGCGTCCCGAACCCGCTCGGCCGACGCGGTTCGGGGCCCAGGCGACGAACTCTCCACGCCCTCCCCCTCCTGTCCGGCCGGAGAGTCGGTGGCGACAGGCGTCGCGGCGCTGCTGGTGGCGCTGGAACCGCCCGAACCAGCCGTACTGCCCGTACCGCTCGCACCGCAGGAAACGCTGAGCGCGGCCAGGGCGACGGCGACGACCACCGCACCCGGCATCGAGGACTTGAACAAGGAACTCCCCCTGGATCGACTGATCGACGATCAGCCGACCCTACAGAACTCCTGTTCGCGCCGCTCAGCGGCGGATACAGGAAGCCGGCGCCGGGCGGTTCCTCGGTACGGGTGAGGGAGCCCTGGGGACCGGGGGTCAGGACGTAGTTCCCGGCCGGGTTGACGGCGGGGTCCATGGTTTCGCCCACCACCACCGGGCTGCCGAAGCCGTCGAAGGCGATGTCGAACAGCTGGCCCGGGGCCGTACCGGCATGGCGGCCCTCCTGGCGACCCTCGTCGCACTCACGACCCTGTGGGCGCTGCTGCCCCGGCCGCAACTCGGCACCGGCACCGTCGGTATCACCCGCCTCGCCGCGCCCCCGCGAGCCTGCCACGACACGCCCACGACCTCGCACCACGAGTCCCGCTGTCAGTGACCGCGCCGCCCGACAGCCGGCGCATCCGAGGCAGGCGCGTCCCCGACAGCCGCGTCTCCGGCAGGCGCATGGGGATGGCGGACCGAATCGCCTGCCTTGGGCGTCGCGTGAGTGTCGGAGTGACCCTTGGCGGGGGGATCGGGATGCCCCTTCCCAGAGGCGGGCGGGGCTCCGGGGGGCAGGAGGGATTCGCAGTACGTCGGGATGTCCTCGCCGTCGGCCGCGGCGACCAGACGCTCCCACGCCGGGGCGTCCATGGCCTTGCCGTTGCCGAGGGCCTTCTCGTACGCGCGGCAGAGGGATTCATGCGTCGGCGCCGGATGGACGGGGACATGGGGCAGGGGATGGGTGGCGGGGGCCGGGCGCGGGGACGCCGAACTCGAGGGCGAGGGCGAGGGCGAACTCGAGGGCGGGGGCGGGTGCGGAAACTCGGACGACATCGAACTGGCGGGTCCCTCCAGCGGCGGAGGAGCGGATGCGGTGCGGCGGGGCTCGGGGTCGCGGGTCTCGGTTTCGTCGGAGGGATCGTGCGGAACGGCTGTGGCGAGCGCGATCCCGCCCAGGGTCAGGCTTGCGACCAGGGCCGCGAGCGCGGTCTTGAGCGAACGTCCGGTACGGCGTTCCGGTGCGGGGCGCCAGTCCTCGCGGCGTCTGGTGGGCCGAGGCGAGTGCAGGCCCGTGTCGCGGGCCGTACGGAACGCGGCGACGGCTGCCCGGGCCGAGGCGTCGTCCACGTCCGTGGGCCGCAGGGCAGCGGCCAGTGCCGCCTCGATGTCGTCGTGTTCCCGCATACCGTCTTCACCTCTCATCCCTTCATCTCCTTCGCGAGCCGCTTCAGCCCGCGGTGCGCGGCGGACCGTACCGCCCCGACCCGCTTGCCCAGGACCCGGGCCGCCGTAGGCCCGTCCAGCCCGACGACCACCCGCAGCAGCACCGCCTCGGCCTGGTCCCGGGGGAGCCCGGCGACCAGGGCCAGTGCCTCCGCGGTGGACAGCGCCTCCAGGGCCTCGCCCGCCGTTTCCCGCGGGGCGGGCAGATCGAGCACGTCCTGTCCGAACGGGGCCGTTAACGGCCGGGAGCGCAGGCGCCGCAGGTGGTCCAGTGCGCGGTGGCGGGCGATGGTCGCGGTCCAGCCGCGGAACCCCGCACCGTCCCCGCGGAACCGTGCCAGGTCGCGGGCTATCTCGAGCCAGGCGTCGGAGGCCACGTCCTCGGCGGACTCACCGACGAGCCCTCGCAGGTACCCCAGCAGCCCGGGTTGCACGATCCGGTACACGTCGGCGAACGCTTCGTCGTCACCGTCCTGAGCACGCTCCACCGCATGCTGCAGAGCGGCGTCGTTCGCCCCCAAGTGATCTTCCTTCGGTATTCCCGCGTCATGCTGTCCGGCGCATCACCCTACGCGGCCGCCGGGTGCCGGCCGTCGGCCGTACGCCGTGGCAGCGGCGGGCGCCGCACACGACCGGGGAGCAGCAGGAAGAAGGTGTGGGCGGATTCCTCGGGGCCCAGCTCGAAGCGGTTGACGACCTTGCCGAGGGGGTTCCACGCCCGCCCGTCGGGCATCCGGACGCCGACCGGCTGCCGGAACAGCTCGGACGTCGCCTCGTCGAAGTCCACCCAGCGGGCGCAGGCTTGACGGACAATCACCTCGCCGAGATACGCGCCGAGTTCGCGGAGTACGGGCGCGGCGGCCACCGGGTCGGCGGTCCCCTGCCGCAGCCCGTCGACCACGCGATCGACGATCCGCAGGCTGGCTACGGAGAAGTCGAGGGGGAGCCGTGCCTTCGCGGTCACGCGGGAGGCGAACGCGGAGGCGTACCGGCTCATGTCGGCGGCCCGCAGCGTGCGGCTGACGTGGTCCATCGCTTCCACCCTCACTGCACGAACCCGTGCGGCTCTTCCCGGTACTCGTGGTCCTCGGGAAGGCCGCCGGTCTCCGTGCCCTCCCCAGAATCCAGCGCAACCGGAGGCCGGACCATCACGGGTTCGCGCTGTGATCAACACCACACGCCAAGGGGCCGACGGGCGGAGCGGCGGGCAGTGCGTTCGCCGGCCGTACCGAGGACTCGCCCGCTCTCGCGTTCGACCGCGCGTCCGAAGGGTGAGGCGACGCCGGGTGGCAGGGCTTTTCGTACTCTCACTCGATGGTGTGGGGTGCGGGGCGGTGAGGCGAGCAATGACCCGGCACCGTCGCTCAAGGGGCGCCGCCGGCGATCGGATGCTCCCTACACTCCCCGCACATGGCGCTCTGGCTGCTCAACCACTTCAGCACCTTCACCCTGGCCATGCTCACCGTCGGCGGGACCATCGGTCTGGCGGTGGCCGGCAGCGTGCTGCTCCGCCGCAGGTACCCGTCGCTGGCCGAGGGTGAGCACAACGACATGGTCGGGGTGACGCTGGGGATGTTCGGCGCGATCTACGGCATCATCCTCGCGTTCGTCATCGTCACCCTCTGGACCCAACTGGACAACACGCAGACCATCGTCGCGACCGAGGCCACCGACGTCGCCATGATCGCCCGTGACGCCGCCGCCTTCCCCGACCCGGTCCGCGCCCAGGTCGACGCCGCGCTCAGCGGGTACGTCCACGCGGTCGTGGAAGACCAGTGGCCCCGGATGCGCGAGGGGCGGCCCAGCTACGGAGCCACCGCCGACAAGCTCCAGACGGTCTTCGACGTGCTGCAGACCTACGAGCCGAAGACCGCCCGCGAAGAGGTCTTCTACGGAGAGGCCGTCGCCCGCCTCAACGACGTCGCCTCCCAGCGCCGCGCCCGCCTGACCATGGCAGAACAGGAACTTCCCCCACTCCTCCAGATCCTGGCCTTCGGCGGCGCGCTCGTCCTGATCCCTCTCACCTTCCTCTACGGCATGCGCAAACTGCGGATCCAGATCCTCTTCGTCGCCTCCGTCGCCGCCCTCATCGGCTTCAGCCTGCTCCTGGTCCTCGTCCTCGACCGCCCCTTCGCCGGCGAACTGAGCGTGACCCCAGCCCCGTACCAGGAGGGAGCACTCGCGCGGTACTGGAGCCCGTGAGCTGCCTGGAGGCCGAAGCGTTCGAAGCCCGGCGGGCTCGCGGCGGGCGGGATCACCACCCCACCACGCGGCAGGCCGGGCCTCACGGGTCACGTCGGTACAGCCGCGCCGCGGACGGCGTGACGGCCTGCTGTCGGTCCGGCGTCGTATAGGCGCAGTTGAGAACCGTACGGCGCAGGCCGACACGCCGCAGCGGGGTGACCCGGTGGGGCGTGGTGTCGCTGGCCAGGAGGTAGCCGTCGCCCGGCGTGCGGTGGGCTCGGCGGGGTGTCCCGCTGCGGCGCAGTGCGCTCAGGTGGTGGGCGCGCGAGGCGTACTCGAGGAGTCCGCCGTCGGCGGGGTCCGCCAGGGCATGCACGAAGAGGACGAGGGCCAGCGGGTAGTCGTCGGTGTGCGCGCCGTGGGTGTCTCCCGGCTTGTGGAGCACGTTGATGACGTGGCGCTCCAGCGGGTCTCGCACCGGTACGGCGTCCAGGCCCGCGATCGCGCCGAGCAGAGCGAGCAGTTCCTCGTGCGCGTACAACTGCGGGATCAGGGTGGACTCCTCGGCGATGACCTGACCGCCGAGCGTGGTCATGTGTCGGGGTGATCCGTCCATGCACTCCATGGCGCAATCCCGCCGCACCGCTAGCCGCGCCAGGCGCCGGACCTCGCCCGCCAGGACCGCCAGCGCGGCCGGCGGAATCAGACCGGGCAGACGCAGCGATGGCAGCACGGGACCCTCCGTACCCGGCCGTACCCCTGATCACGCTCGTACGAGCCCGTCCGCACACGGATAGCCGCAGCACCTATCGGTGCGTCCAGCAGTGCGGCGCGCGTCCCGTTGGACCTGCGGCTGCAGGCGACGGCGCCGTACCTCTGGCAGGTACAGGCCCGGCTCGACGACGCGGGCTGCGCCCGGTCGGCCATAGAGCTTCGCGTCCATTCCGGAGAATGCCTCGATGCGGACGGTCTCCATGCGGAAGACGTGGCCGGTGCCGACGAATTTCCTGCCGGCGACGGTGATCTCGGGGTCGTGGGAGCTGGAGGTGGCGGCGAAGGTGGGCACGTTGTAGTGCTCGCGGCCCTGGTGTTTGGTGAGGTACTGGGCCGTCTTCTGACCTCCGCCGGCGAAGGCGGCAGCCCGGCGGCCCCGGTGCGGGCCAGGAGCCGGCCGAACCAGGGGAGGCCGTCCTCGCCGACCTGGAAGCCGTCGGCGTGCCCTGCCCGCCGGCCCTCGTGGGCCGGGATGCGGATGGCGTTGGGGTAGGGGATGCCGGACTTGCCGGTGATCTCCTCGTCGGCGTTCCCGGGCGTTCCCGGTCCACGGAGAGGGAGCTGGGCTTCGCCGGGGGAGTGCAGGGTGTTGACGACGATTCCGCCCTGGCCCCTGAGCTCGGTGGACAGCAGCAGGCACGGGGTCGTGTTCCACGCGCCGATCTGCATGCCCTCGGCCAGCTCTGATCCCTTGACTGCGTCGGCGGATACCGACGGGCTCATGGTCGCCGGCTCGTCGGGCTGTTCGCAGGCATGTACTACGCGGGCCTGCGCCCGGAGGAGGCGATCGCGGTGACGCTGGCGGACTGCCGTCTGCCGAGCGCCGGGTGGGGTCGGCTGGTTCTGCACCGCACGCTGCCGCAGGCCGGCAAGCGGTGGGCCGACACCGGCCTCAACCACGACGAGCGCGGGCTGAAGAACCGCAGGCCGGGGGACACGCGGATGGTGCCGCTGCCACCGCATCTCGTGGCGATGTGGCGTGAGAGCGTCACCACGTTCGGCACGGCTGACGACGGCCGGCTGTTATTCAGCGACGCGGCAACATCCTCGGCTACACCGCCTACCACCACGTCTGGCGCGAAGCCCGCGCCCTCGCCCTGCCACCTGCCCTCGCCGCCACCCCGCTCGCCAAGCGCCCTTACGACCTGAGGCACTCGGCCCTGTCCACCTGGCTGTGCGCCGGGGCGGATCCGGCCGAGGTCGCCCACCGCGCCGGCAACAGCGTCGAGGTCCGCCAGCAGGGAAAGCCACTGGTGGCTTGCGCTGACGCGTTTTATGGCATGTGCGTCGAAAACGTCAGGCTGTCCCCGACCCGAAGATCGAGGACAGCCTGGTTCAGTCTCAGCACTCGATCAGTGTGCCGTCCAATGAGGACTCGACGCTGACGAGGTACTCGGTGAGGGTGGCGTAGTGGATCCGCAGCAGGACCGGCCCGCCCGCGATGTCCTTGCTGTAACAGGAGTCAGCCGGAGCTCCTTGAGCACCACCGGCATCGACTTCTGGTCGTAGCGATGTCCAGCCGTCTTGCTTCGTCACCTTCCGGTAGTGGTCGAGGACTGTCTGCTGGTCGGCGTCGGACCCGTAGCCCGAGGTGGCGGCCAGCCAGGGGTCCCCGCTGTCGTCCATGCATTCGGTCTGCACGCCTTCGATGCCCAGCGCGGGACGCGATCCGGCAGGAGGCGTACCGAGGACCTTCAGGGCAGCGATCTGGCGTTGCCTGGCGGAGCTGTCCGCGCAGCCGTCGGACCCCTCCAGCCATGTGACCGTCGCGAACAGGCCGACGCCCGCCACCGCCAGCGCGAGCAGTACCAGTCCCAGCTTTCGCGCGGCACGGCTCTTCGTCGGATGCGTCACCACAGGTACTTGTTTCGGTAGAGCCAGTCTCCGGCGGCGTAGAGGTACCCGAGGAGTTGGCCGCGACGGTTGAACCTCGCCATCTCGTGGCTGTTCCACCAACTGGAAGCGAAGGTACGCGCCTGGCGGTTGTTGTGCTGGTCCTTGTAGGTGTCGCAGGAGCGATCCCAGCGCTTGCACGTCTCGCCCCACTCGTGTGCGTCACCAAGGCGCTTGGCGGCTCTCGCACCGAAGAAGAACGTCAGGCTCGCCTGCCATATGAAGTGGCGGATGGCGTTGTTCCGTGCGCCGCGGCCCGTCATTTGCAGTGCCATCACGGAGATGGTCGAGGCGAGGACACAGCCGTAGTAGCCGAGGCTCCAGCAGGCCTTGGCCTCGATGGCCTTCTTCTTGCTCTTCGAAGCGTGGCCGTCCAGGTCCTGCTGGTTCACGGGGTCCGCGTTGCCGTATTCGTACGCGTTGGCGCTTCCGCCATAGACGGGGTCCTTGGACAGGAAGCGGCCCGTCGCAGGATTGTAGAGCCGGACGCCCATGAGGGTGAGGCCCGTCAGAGTCTCGGTGGAGCGCTGCTTGGCACCGAGCCAGTTGTAGCGGGTAGCAGGCTGGCCCGCACGCGGGTTGCCGTACTCGTCGCTGTCCAAGGCGACGGGTGCGTTGCCCGCCGTGAGCGGGAGTTGGAGCGCCACGTCACCGTGGATCGTCGTGATCTGAAGGACGGTGTCCCCCGTCTTGCCGGTCGTCGCAGCCAGGACTCCGGACGCCGATCCGACGTTACGGGTGACGGCACCGGTGGCCGTGTCCTCGACGATCCAACGAGGGCTGTCGCCATCGCTGTCGTAGTGGTTGAGTTTGGCCCCCGTCTGCGTCCAGTTCGTACCACTGCCGGTCTCCACCTTCCAGGAGCGGAAGCGGTGGACGGCGTCCAGCTGCCAGGTCTGACGCTTGCCGCCGGCGATCTGCTGGTGGGCGAGGTCATTGGCGTAGTAGCCGATGGTGCTGCCCGGCAGAGCCGTGGTGCGGCCGAACGCATCGTACGTGTAGCCGGAGTCGACGAGGCGGTCGGCGCTGTCGTAGGTGTGGCTGGTGCTCGTACCCGCGGTGGTGGGGCAGTCGGCGCCGGGAGTGCCGGTCGCCCTGGCCAGGGACGTGCGGTTGCTTCGGCTGTCGAAGGTGTAGGTGCGCTTGGTGCAGACCGTGTCGTACGTGTCCTCGACCGTGCTCAGGCGTCCGGTCGCGTCGTACCGGTACTTCTGGTCCGACCAGCCGGCGTGGCTGGTGACCTGGCCGTGGACGGACTCGGTCACGGTGTCGGAGTAGACGACCGTGCCGTCGCTGTCGCGGGTATACGTGCGGTCGACGGCGGCACCGGTGGTGCCCTCGGTCTGCTTGACCGAGTAGCCGCCGGGCAGCTTCTCGCTCACCACAGAGCCGTCCGCGTCGTACGTGGCCTCGAAGGCGCCTGCGACGGAGTCGGTCGTCTTCGTCGGCATTCCACGCGGCTCGTCCGCGTGGTCGTAGGTGTAGGTGACCGTGGACGGGACCGAGTCGGTCACGCTGACCGGCCGGTTCAGCAGGTCGTACCGGGTCGTTGTCGTACCGCCGTCGGCGTCGGTGTAGGTCACGAGGCGGCCGAGTTTGTCGTACTCCCTCGTGATCGTGCCTCCGGTCGGCGACACGGTCTTGACGATTCGGCCGGTCGTGGCGTCGTACTCGGTGGTGGCCTCGGGGACGGCCTGGCCGATGCCGCCGGTCACCTTCGCCGTGAGGAGACGGCCGGCACCGTCATACGAGGTGGTGGTGGTGCGAGTGACGCCGTTGGCGGTGTCGGAGACCTTGGCGGCGTTGCCCCACCAGTCGTACTCGGTGGTGATGGTCGGCAGCTGGGTCGGGTTGGTTCCACCTCCTGTGATGGCGCTCGCGGGCCCCGTGGAGCAGACCAGGTCGGCCCATTCGGGGCGGCCCTGACAGGTGCCCGTGCCCGTGGCGGACCAGTATGTCGTCACGCGTGTGGCCGCGTCCGTGCCGGTGGCGCCGGGCGGTATCTCTTTGCTGATGCGGCCCTGGGCGTCGTGCTCAATGGTCTGGGTGACAGCCAGGCCACCGGGGTCCTTGACAGTCTTGGTCAGCAGTCCCCTTGCCCAGTCGTAAACGAGCTGGGTGACCTGGGGCTCGCCCATGACGGACGGATGCTCGCGCACCTCCGCGCCGGTGGTTACCTTGGTGATCTGGTCCTTGACCTTCGCGGTGCCGTCTGTCGGGCGGCCCGCATCGTATTCGTTCACCGTCCGGGAACGGGCAGTGACCGATGTGGAGGCCGGGACCAAGGTCGTGGCACCCGACTTCAGGTCCGCCGTAAGTTCGATCCGACGCAACGGACCGATCTCCTCCAGTTTCCGCGTGCCGGTCTCGTCGTACACCGACCTGGAGGTGAGCAGGTCGGCACGCCCCGCTGCGGTCAGCTGGGCGATACCGAGGTCGGCTTGGGCCGACCTGTCGTCGGCGGTCAGACCGAGGGCGACCGAGCGGTTGCCTGCCGACAGAGCGCGGACGACGTGGCCGAAGCGGTCGTACTCCGTGGTGGAGATGTGACCGCCGGGCGTGGCAGTGTTGACCTGGCGGCCTGAGACCCCGAGGTAGTGCACGTCGGCACGCTTGTAGTCGGCGGCGGTCAGCATGGTGCCGGAGTGCGAGGCCGGAACGACGTCGGCGGGGAAGACGGCGGCGGCGTCCGTGGGGGCGTCCAGCTGGCCCCAGACCTTCACTTCGCCCGGGCCCATCTTGTACGGCGCGGTGGTGCCCGAGAGCGGGACGTCATAGACGATGCTGGTAGCAGCGGTGCCGGACTCGGTTCCCGTCGTGCCCTGTTGGAGGCCCGGCCGGGACGCCTTGAGCAGCATGCCGTCACCGGCGGTGGCGGCGTTGCCGGCCTGGCCGTAGGTGAACGTCCACGGCAGTTCGCCCGGTGAGGTCAGCTGCGTGACACGCCCCGCGTCATCATAGGCGTACTCCGTCTTCAAGGACGGCGTGATCTGCGGGTTCCACGTCTGACGCAGGCGGCCGTCGGTGTCGTACACGTACGTCTGTACCGGCTTGTAGGTCGCGGCAGCCGCACCGGGTTGGGTGGACCACAGCCGGATCTCCTTGACCTGACCGGCGAAGTCACCGTATGTGGTGGTGGTCGCCGTGGTGCTTGCTGCGTAGACGTACTCCATCACACGGCAGCCCTTGGTGGCCGGGGCCGTCGTGCACGCCGCCGGGGTGGCGGCCGACGTCGGAGCGATGACCCGCTTCGGACGCGCCAGCTTCTCGCTGCCCACGGTCACGGTCTCGGAGACCACCGTCGTGGTGGAGTTCGACAGTCCGTCGATCAGTGTGCTGGACACCTGCCAGGTGGCTGCCGTCGCGTCAGGCTTGGTGAACTCCGTCACTGTGCCCTCTGTGTCGGAGAGGGTGAACGAGCCGGTGGTGCTGCCCTTCAACGTCAGGGTCTCCGCGCCGGGTTCCACGATCCACCCGTTCCTTGCGGCGTTCGCCGTGAAGTACACCTCCTCACCCTGGGCATCCACCACGGCCACGGCTGTGTCGGACACCTTACGGATGTGGAAGAAATCGGTGTCCGTGAGCTCGGCAGCCGTGCCGGCCACCCATTCCCTGCCGAAGATCGGCGCCTGTCCCTCCTGCGTAGCGCCCTTGTCCGGGGTGCGCGAGGACGCGGTGCGGGACACGGAAAGGTCGAAGGCTGAGGCGTCGGAGGCGGACAGGGTGTAATCACCGGTCAGTAGGTTGACTGATCCGGGACCGGCTTGGCTGGAAGCAGCGTCCGATGCGTTGCGGTCCACGACCACGGTCAGAGGCAGCGTGCTGCCGCCGGCGTTGTCGGGGCCCGTGAAGTCGGCCTTGATCTCGACGGTGCCGTCGGGGTTGACGGTGTCAGTGGCGTTCCAGACCAGAGGCGCATTCCTGCCGCCCGTCACCGGGACGGGCCACGCGGTCAGCGGCGTTCCGCCGGAGGTCACCTGGCCTGCGGGAATCTGCACCCAGGAGTCGGCCTCGGACCGGCGCCAGGAGAAGGAGACCTTGTCGTACTTGCCGGCATCAGCCTCAGCGACCAGCGGGAGGCGACGGGCAGTGCGTTCGCCTTCGCTCGGCTGGACGAACCCCCCGGGACCGGCGTGGAAGGTGTACGCGATCGGCTCGGACTTGTTGTCGGCCTTGTCCACTTGCCGCACCTGGAGGGTGTGGGTGCCGTCCTTGGGCGGGGCGACCGAGATGGCCTTGGCGGTAGTGGAGCCTGCGGTGGCGGCCTTGGTCCAGGTCACGCCGTCCAGTGACCACTCCAGCCAGTTGTGGTCCGTGCCGTTCGGTGTGACGGTGAAGGTTCCGGCCTGTCCCGCCCCCTTGACCCACGCGGTGGACGGGTAGTCCGTCGAGGTGATGCCGGTGGCGGCGGACGGCGGGGCGGTGTCGACCGTGAAGGTCTTCCACGCCGACCAGCCCAGGTTGTAGTGGGCTCCGTCGTAGGGGGAGGTGCGGAACTTGTACGTCTTGCCGCCTGTCAGCACACCGGCCGGGACGGTCACGGAAGCGACCTGACCGGAGTTCACCCACGGCGAGACGATGACATCGCCGACCTGCGTGTTGGTGGCGTTGTCGAAGATCTGGAAGGTGCCGTTGACCTTGTCACCGTTGGCGTCGACGAAGGTGTCCCGCAGCGTCGGCGTGACGGTGTTGACCACGTAGGCGCCGCTGTAGGAGAAGTAAGGAGGGCCCGCCTCCTGCTTCGTTCCCGTGCGCGGCCGGTAGTTGTAGGTGACGGTCAGTTTCGGAACGTTCGAGGCGGCGTTGGCGGAGTTGACCCGCTTCCACTCCTTGATGTCGTTCTCGTCCGTGGCCTTCAGCCCCATGCCGGCGTGGGACCACTTGTTGTTCGCCCAGTGCTGGACCAGGTCGGTGACATCGGCGTTGATCCACCCGTCGGGCTGCGTGGAGCAGCCCGCGTTTCCCTTGGTCTGGGTGGAGGTGGCCATCTTGGTCACCATGGCCGGGCGGTTCGTCCAGCGGGAGGCGGTGGAGGCGTTGTTCGCCGTCCACACCTCCCACGGCTGCGCGGTGCAGTCGGTGTTGCCGGAGTGGAAGTTCCACAGGCTCAGGGTGGCGCTGGAGACCATGGCGTCGGAGACCGGCGCGGTGTTCCAGGTGATGTAGGACTGGGCGATGCGGAAGGTGCCGTCGGCGTTCTTCGTGCCGGGGTTGCCCAGGTCGAGCTCGACGTCGTTGGACCAGTCGACGGTCTCGCCCTGCTGGACGTAGGTGTCGAACAGGTTGCCCAGAGCCGAGGTGGACGGGTCGACGGTGACCGGGTACTTGGTGGCCGGGTCGGCGAGGAACGCCGTGTCCGGAGTGATGACCAGGTCGACACCGCCCTTGGTCTTGACGACCTTCATCGCGACCTTGGAACGGTGGGTGTGCTCACCGGACACCTTGTCGACGGTGGCGTCCCACATCACCGGGGCCGGCATCGTCGCGGTCTTCTTCGACTTCTTGTCAGTGAACAGCACACTGCCGTCGGCCTGCTGGGTGACCTTCAGGCCCTTGGTCCTCAGCGGCAGCGTGTAGGAGAAGCCGTCGGTGGAGGGCCTCTGCTTGAGCTCGACGAACTGCTCGAAGCCGGTACGGGTGGCCTCTACCACCACGTCCGCGCCGGGCACCGCGTTCACATAGGTGGCTCGGGTGCCGTCCAGCTGCGGCGTCGGCAGACCACCACGCCACTGCAGCGTGATCTGCTCATCCCCTTCACCCAAAGTCACCAGGTCCGTGGCCGGAGCTGCCTGAGCCGCCTGCAACGATGTGGCCTTGGTGCCGGACTTGCCTGCCAGCCTCAACCCGCGGGGGTGGGCCTTCGAGACCACCGAGCCGTCCGTTGCGGCAGCGAGTTCGACATCGACTGCCCGCCAGTCGCCGGTGGCGGAGTCCTGGAAGCGGATCGGGCCGGCGGCCAGCTCCGTGGTGAGCGAGCCATCCTTGTTCACCCAGGTCGTTGAGGTCTCCGTCCGCTCCGACAGCGCCTCCACCCGCTCGCCCGAGAGCCGCGCCGCGACTCGCGCCGACTGAATGTCCGCTGCTTGAGTAACCGCAGTCCTCGGCGCAGTGGGCGTCTGACGCAGTGGCTCTGCCACAGCCGAACTCGTGCCGTCCAGCAGGGTGATGGCCAGCGCGAGGGACAGAGCACTGGCTATGTAACCGTGGCCCCGTCTGAGCCGGGTCCGGTGCCCGCTCAAGGGGGGGATGTGAATCATTCGATTCCTTAGGTCACTTCATACGTTCGTATCGGCACCACTCCTGTGGTACCGATGTGAACGTATCGAGGTGAAAAAGAGCGCTAACCGGCACAGGAAGCCGCAAGATCCACTTGGTTTGGTTGCCGTTCATTTGTGACCCGCGTCACCAGGGGCGGCTCGTGCTCGAAGTTCGGTGCGGGGCGGAGTTGATCAGCCCCGCCCGGCTGTTGGACGGACCGGGGGTACCGCTCGCCGCATGCCTCTACGATCTCGGCCCTGTTCACCTGACTGGGTGCGGGCGCGGACCCGGCCGAGGTCGCCCAACGCGCAGGTCCACGGTGGTCTCAGTCAGGTCGCGCAGCTCCTCAAGCGGCCAGGGCGGTTCGTGCGGCTTCAGCTCGGTCGGCCGAACCTGTCCCTTGGCTCGCTTCAGCGGCACCAGGGTGTTCTGGATGATCATCGTGACGGCATGGGAGGCGCTGCTTCGGATCCTGTCGGCGGTGGGGACTCCCCATCCGTAACGGCGGATCACCTGCCGCACGACTTCGCCCTTGGCGAGCTTGGGGGAGCCGGTCTTCTTGAACAGGCCGGGCTCGACCATGGCCGGGGTCCACTGGGCCTCGTGGACGAGCAGGGCGCTGACCGTCTCGGCTCGCAGTCCCGGGTAGGTGCTCATGGCGGTGGCGGCGAGGGCCGCTGCCTGGGCGGTCGCGGCGCTCGTTGCGTTGGTCCAGGCCAGCTGGTGCGCGGCGTCGTGGTGGGTCGTCGGCACCCTCAGCAGCTCGTGCGGGTCCAGGAAGCTGCCGTCCGTGGCGACGAGCAGGTTGCCGCCTTCCAGGACGATGTCGGGCTTGGTGACGGCAGGGTTGGTCAGGGCCACCGAGGTCCGGCTGAACGGAGACTCGGGTTCCTCGATCCCGGACAGGTCGCAGAGCGGCAGGTGGTCGAGCCGGCCGTTGCCGTCGCGCATCTGCTGGGGGAGATGCCCGCGGATATTGCCGGCGCTGAAGATGGTCAGCCGCGACGCCTGCGTCCGGTGCGCCGACCAGGTCCGGATCGCCATCATCGAGAGCGGCCGGATCGTGGTCGTCACCGGCGAGTACTGCGGCCAGTACGGCGACCGCGGCTTCTCGCGTACGCCGTCGGAGGCGGGAGCGAGCATGTCGGCGGTGGCGCCCTTCGCTCGGTCCGGAAGTCCCCCGACCACCGGCATCTTGTCGCGGACGGTGCCGCTGGAGTCGATGTAGCGCAGGGCATCGACGTGGTGGAAAACCGGTTCCGGGGGGAGCTGGGCGACGGTGTCGTTGTTGTTGACGAAGCGGTACGTGCGCCGGGTGCCCGTCACTGGTCGACGCGTTGGAGGGCCGCTTCGGACGCATCACACGCGTCACGGTGAACCCCACTCGCTGGCCCGTCGTCCCGCACAAGGTTCCCGTCACCGGGCACACCGTGCACGTGGGTTGGTTCACCGAACAGGATCCCGACAAGATGATCCTGCTCTCCTACACCGTCGGCCGCTGCGACCTGCTGGTGATCCCGCCCGGGACCGAACCCGCCGCGGCAGCACGGCTCATGGCCGCTGCCGCCGTCCCCGGCGGCGCCCTCACCGTCGGCGTACTGATGTCCGGCGACACCGCGACCAGCCGCCGTACGCGGGACGCCCGAAGCCGCGAGGACTCCTGGGAGACCGACGGCGGGGCCGGCCAGCCGCCCGTACGGCACCCGGCCGTCGGGGCACGGATGATCCCCCTGCCGGGAAACAGGCGGAGGTGACGTCATGGAGATCCTGATCACGCTCGCGGCGGGCGCCTTCCTGATCGTGCTCGGCCTGTTCCTGATCCACCGGCTCAATGCCCAGCACGGCGCACGCATCGCGGCCCACCACTTCAGCGACCCCTACCCGGCCACGGCCCGCCCACCCGGCCACGGTCCCGGCAGTTCGTCGGGGCAGGCCCCCGGCCGCAGGCGCACGAGCATCCGGACCTGACCCTCGGCCGTCGCCCGGAGCGTTCGACTCGGCAACCCGCTCTTCCTGCTGGTCCCAACCGTCCCGAAGTCGTACGGTGGAATCAGGGTCGAGCACTCTCACGTGCGGCGATCCGGAAGGGCGGCCCTGGTGGAGTGAATGCGCCGGGGCCGTTGTGACGACCGCCGTGACGACTTTCTCGTCTTCGACGCCATGCTGCCGCCCAGGCACCGGCCGTTTCCTGCGCCCGGCCGACCACGAGCAGGTCCTTCTCCTCGTCCATGGCGGGGCCGTCCCGCCCCGGGAGCCGTCGCCCGAGGCCCACGGCGGATCTATCCTGTCATCAGACGCCTGGAACCACTCCGGGAAATCGGTGGACATCATGATCGTCATCGGAATCATCCTGCTGGTCATCGGATACGTGGCCAGTCTGACCATTCTGTGGACCATCGGGATCATCCTGATCGTCATCGGCGTCGTCCTGTGGATCCTGGGATCCGTCGGACGCCAGGTCGGCGGACGCCGGCACTACTGGTAGCCGTTCCCGCCCCGCGCGGGAACCCCTGTCGCCTCCCTCCGGTGCCGAGGACGCGCACAGCACCGCAGGCCGCCGGACCATGACCACCGCCCCGGCGGAACGGCGGACCGCACCCCCCACCCCGCGGCATCCGGCGCGCTCGTAACACCCGGGGCGACCCGCCCGCCGGCCTCTCGCTCCGCCCCGAAGGGAACACGCCGCCTTGGACCCCGCCGAGAATGAGACCCCCCTGCCGCAGGCGGGGCACGCCGAAGTCCGTATCGTCGCGGCCACCCCCGAGGCCGCCCGCGCGGTCGCCGAAGTGGTCCGCCGGTGCTTCGCAGGGACGGAGCAGCGCAGCTATCCCCTCCCGGGCGGCGGCACACGGCTCCACCTCACCGTCGATACCGAGACCATCGCCGGGCCGGTCCGCTCCTGGCTCGCCACCAGCAGGGCTTCGACCGGCACGGGACCGCACGCCGAGGAATTCTGATCCGGTCGGTCGCACCGCGCGACGCGGTCGTGGCGACGCTCCACGAGCGGCAGAGGCACCACCGACCGGTCCCCAGGGGCCGGCCCTGACCAGGAGTGACCGCGTGGCGTGATCTTCGGCGCAAGAGCATCCTGGAGGTCACATCGCTGGTGCGTCCCGCCGGTACTCGCTCGCCGTGCGTCCTCGACACCGGATCCAAACGGCGGCGCCGGACGAGGTCACGCCGCCCGGTCGGAGGCAACGGGATGACCGTCGGACGGTTCGGGGACCCTGATCGGCCGGGGCTCCGGATCGCTCGGAGAGCTTCGGGGAGAGGGTCCTCGGCGCGATCCTGAACCACGCGCACGAGATGCCACCCCACCTGGTCGGACCTGCCGTCGCCGACACGCTTGGCCGTCTGGGGGGCCGCGACCCCGAGATCCTGCTCCGGGACTACGGGAGCAGAGGCTGATCCCCCTGCCCGGCGCAGGGCTGGCGGGCGGCGAGCCACAGCTCATCGACCACTCGGACGCCGGCCGGTGCTTCCTCACCTCGCGTCCAGTCGAGCTCGCGACGGCCGACCGAGTACGCGTCCACGTACCACTGCTCGACGGTGGCGACCAGGCCGGAGTCCTGGCCGTCACGGCGAGACCACCTCCGACGACGCCACACTTGTCCTGGTCGAGTGGCGCGGCTGACCTGGTCGTGCCACGACGCGCCAGCAGGAATCAACGGCCGAAAGACCGTTTACGTTTCGGCATGTACGAGAAAGGGCCTGACCAGCGTTTCCGCTGATCAGACCCTCTGTCCGGAAGTGCCCCCGGCAGGATTCGAACCTGCGCACACGGCTCCGGAGGCCGTTGCTCTATCCCCTGAGCTACGGGGGCGTTGTCGCGTTTGGCGGCGACGGGTAGAACCCTACCAGCTCTCTGGGAGTGGCTGTGAACAGGTATTTCCGGGGTGTCACCAGGGGGTGGGTCCCTCGCACGGGTAAGAAGTGGGTAAAACCCGGACGCGGCCGTTCGGGGCGGCCTACTCTCGTTCGTGTGTCAGGCGTGTCCGGTCGGGTGCTCGTTGTCGACGACAACAAGGTGATCCGGCAGTTGATCAGGGTCAATCTCGAACTCGAGGGGTTCGAGGTCGTGACCGCGGCCGATGGTGCCGAGTGTCTGGATGTCGTACATCGGGTTCGTCCTGATGTCGTCACCCTGGACGTCGTCATGCCCCGACTGGACGGGATCAGGACGGCCGAGCGGCTGCGGGCCGATCCGCGGACCAGTGATCTGCCGGTCGCGATCATCAGCGCCTGCGGTGAGCACGAGGTCGCCGGTGGGTCCGTGCCCCGGGTCGACGCCTTCCTCGCCAAGCCCTTCGAGCCCGCCGAGCTCGTCCGCGTGGTCCGCCAGCTGATGCACCGCGAGCGGCGTGAGCGGCCGGAGGGGGCCGGGCCCGACGCGGGAGAGGAACCGGCCGCAGTCGACGTACGGCAGCAACGGCAGGAATTGCAGGAACAGCAGGAGCAGGAGATCCGACGCGCGAGGAGCGCGCGCGGGCTGCGCTGAGTCGGACGCGGAGCGAGGTGACCACTCCCTCGCCGGTGGCCCCCGTGACCCACAGCACGCCCCTTCACACCCACCCCCCTGCCCGCATGCCGAAACCGGTTCGCGTTTCGACCCCCCTCCTCCCCTAGGCTTGACCCGTGACCCCCGCGGACCTCTCCCTCACCGTGCTGCACGCCGTGCGCCGCGCGGTCGACGACGGTGCGCTGCGGGTCGACGTGCCCCCGTTGGTGAAGGTCGAGCGGGCCCGGCCCGGTGGTGCGGGGGAGTACGCCTCCAATGTCGCCCTCGTGCTCGCCCGGTCCGCCGGTCGCAGCGCCCTCGACGTCGCCGGGATCCTGGAGGAACGGCTCCGTGACGCGCCCGGGCTCCGCGGGGTCGAGATCACCGGGCCCGGTTTCCTGAACTTCAGTCTGCGCCGCGACGCCGGTGCCGAGCTCGTGCGGGCGATCCGTGCCGCCGGGGACGCGTACGGGAGCGGCACCGACCTCGCCGGGACCGTCGTGCGGTTCGCCGAGCCGGCCGAGTCACGCGCCTCGCTCGTGACCCGCACCGTGGTCCGGCTCCTGAGGGCGCAGGGGGCCGACGCCGGCTTCGGCGGCGACGAGCGGATTCATGTGCGGGCGGGGGAGTGTCAGGAGGACTTCCTCGGCAGCGACGCCGCCCGCTGGGCTCTGCTCCGGCCCGCGCCCCAGGACCGGCCCCTCGACGGGCCGCCGCTCCTCGTCCAGCACGAGCGCAACCCCCTCTTCCGGGTGCGGTACGCCCACTCGCGGGTGCGTAGGCTGCTCGTCAACGGAGAACAACTCCGGGTCACACCCGCGTACGAGACCGACATCGACGCACCCGCACTCCTCGGCGCCCTCGGCGACCACCCCGCCGTCCTCCTCGCCGCCGCCCGCCACCGCGCCCCCGACCGGGTCGCCCGGCACCTGGAAGCCACCGCCGACGCGCTGCTCGCGTTCCAGCACACCGTCCTGCCGCTCGGCGACGAGAAACCCTCGGCCGCCCACCGTTCCCGGCTGGCGCTCGCCGAAGCCGCCGGGACGGTGCTCGCCGGTGGCCTCTCCGTGCTCGGCATCAGCGCACCCGACCGGATCTGAAAGAGCAGAGCAGACATGAGCCGTTCCGCCCACCCCGCAGGGCCCCGTCACGCCGACGTCCTCCCCGAGGGCCACTACTCGGCGCCCCCCGCCGACCTCAACGCCCTCGACCCGAAGGTGTGGTCCCGGACCGTCGCCAGGGACGAGCGCGGGGTCGCCACCGTCGGCGGCATCGGGGTCGACGCGCTCGCCGAGGAGTTCGGCACGCCCGCCTACTTCCTCGACGAGACCGACTTCCGCGCCCGCTGCCGCGCCTGGGCCGAGGCCTTCGGCGCGGACGCCGACGTCTTCTACGCGGGCAAGGCGTTCCTCTCCCGGGCCGTCGTGCGGTGGCTCAAGGAAGAGGGGCTGAACCTCGACGTGTGCTCCGGCGGCGAGCTCGTCACGGCCCTGTCCGCCGGCATGCCCGCCGAGCGCATCGCCTTCCACGGCAACAACAAGAGCGAGGACGAGATCCACCGGGCCGTCGAGGCCGGTGTGGGGCGCATCGTCCTCGACTCCTTCCAGGAGATCGCCCGCGTCGCCCACATCGCCCAGTCCCTCGGCAAGCGCCAGCCCGTGCAGATCCGGGTGACGGTCGGCGTCGAGGCGCACACCCACGAGTTCATCGCCACCGCCCACGAGGACCAGAAGTTCGGCCTCGCCCTCGCCGGCGGGCAGGCCGCGGAGGCGGTGCGCAGGGCCCTCAAGCTCGACGGGCTCGAGCTCATCGGGATCCACTCGCACATCGGCTCGCAGATCTTCGACATGGCCGGCTTCGAGGTCTCCGCGCGCCGCGTCGTCCAGCTGCTCGCCGAGGTGCGCGACGAGCACGGCGTCGAGCTGCCCGAGATCGACCTCGGCGGCGGCCTCGGCATCGCGTACACCTCCGAGGACGACCCGCGCGAGCCGCACGAGATCGCCAAGGCCCTCAACGAGATCGTGAGCAGGGAGTGCGAGGCCGCCGGCCTCCGTACGCCCCGGATCTCCGTCGAGCCCGGCCGGGCCATCGTCGGACCGACCGCCTTCACCCTCTACCGGGTCGGCACCATCAAGCCGCTCGAAGGGCTGCGGACGTACGTGAGCGTCGACGGCGGTATGTCGGACAACATCCGTACCGCCCTCTACGACGCCGAGTACAGCGTCAGCCTCGTCTCGCGCACGACTGACGCCGCCCCGATGCTCACCCGGGTCGTCGGCAAGCACTGCGAGAGCGGCGACATCGTCGTACGGGACGCCTTCCTGCCCTCGGACCTGGCGCCCGGCGACCTCGTCGCCGTGCCGGCCACCGGCGCGTACTGCCGCTCCATGGCCAGCAACTACAACCACGCGCTCCGGCCGCCCGTCGTCGCCGTCCGGGACGGCGAGGCACGGGTGATCGTGCGGCGCGAGACGGAGGAAGATCTCCTGCGTCTCGACGTCGGATGATGAAATAGTCCAGAGATGGCCGAGTGATGAAATAGATGTCTCAGGATCCGGACGGAGGGCGGAAACCCCCGTCCGGTGAGTGAGACTGGTTCCACCGGTGGTAAGCCGCGGAGAACCGTAGAGATACGACCGTAGAGATACGAAGTAGGACGAGAAAGAGGTCGGATGATGCGTACGCGTCCGCTGAAGGTGGCGCTGCTGGGCTGTGGAGTGGTCGGCTCAGAGGTGGCGCGCATCATGACGACGCACGCCGACGACCTCGCCGCGCGCATCGGCGCCCCGGTCGAGCTCGCCGGCGTGGCGGTCCGCCGCCCGGACAAGGTCCGCGAGGGCATCCCCGCGGAGCTGATCACCACCGACGCCACCGCCCTGGTCAAACGGGACGACGTCGACGTCGTCGTCGAGGTCATCGGCGGGGTCGAGCCGGCCCGCACCCTCATCACCACCGCCTTCGAGCACGGCGCCTCCGTCGTCTCGGCGAACAAGGCGCTGCTCGCCCAGGACGGCGCGAACCTCTACGCAGCCGCCGAGAAGCACGGCCAGGACCTCTACTACGAGGCCGCCGTCGCCGGCGCCATCCCGCTGATCCGGCCGCTGCGCGAGTCCCTCGCCGGCGACAAGATCAACCGGGTCATGGGCATCGTCAACGGGACGACGAACTTCATCCTCGACAAGATGGACACCTCGGGCGCCGGGTACAGCGAGGCGCTCGACGAGGCCACCGCCCTCGGTTACGCCGAGGCCGACCCGACCGCCGACGTCGAGGGCTTCGACGCCGCCGCCAAGGCCGCCATCCTCGCCGGAATCGCCTTCCACACGCGCGTACGCCTCGACGACGTCTACCGCGAGGGCATGACCGAGGTCACCGCCGCCGACTTCGCCTCCGCCCGGCAGATGGGTTGCACCATCAAGCTGCTCGCCATCTGCGAGCGGGCCGCCGACGGCGGCTCCGTCACCGCGCGCGTGCACCCCGCGATGATCCCGCTCAGCCACCCGCTCGCCTCCGTGCGCGAGGCGTACAACGCGGTCTTCGTCGAGGCGGACGCGGCCGGGCAGCTCATGTTCTACGGCCCCGGCGCCGGCGGCGCTCCGACCGCCTCCGCCGTCCTCGGCGACCTCGTCGCCGTGTGCCGCAACAAGCTCAACGAGGCCAACGGCCCCGGTGAGTCCGCGTACACCCAGCTGCCCGTGAGCTCCATGGGCGAGGTCGTGACGCGGTACCACATCAGCCTCGACGTGGCCGACAAGCCGGGCGTCCTCGCCCAGGTGGCGACGGTCTTCGCCGAGCACGGAGTGTCCATCGACACGGTGCGCCAGCACGTTCGACAGGACGGAGACGGCGAGGCCTCTCTCGTCGTCGTCACCCACCGCGCGCCCGACGCCGCCCTTTCCGGGACCGTCGAGGCGCTGCGCAAGCTCGACACCGTGCGCGGTGTCGCCAGCATCATGCGTGTTGAAGGGGAGTAAAGGACCCATGACCAGCAAGGGCACCCACCAGTGGCGCGGCATCATCGAGGAGTACCGGGACCGCCTTCCGGTCACGGACACGACGCCGGTCGTCACGCTCCGTGAGGGCGGTACGCCGCTCGTTCCCGCTCAGGTCCTCTCCGAGCGCACGGGCTGCGAGGTGCACCTCAAGGTCGAGGGCGCCAACCCCACCGGCTCCTTCAAGGACCGGGGCATGACCATGGCCATCACCAGGGCCAAGGAGGAGGGCGCGCAGGCCGTGATCTGCGCCTCCACCGGCAACACCTCCGCCTCGGCGGCGGCCTACGCGGTACGCGCCGGCATGGTCTGCGCCGTGCTCGTGCCGCAGGGCAAGATCGCGCTCGGCAAGATGGGCCAGGCCCTCGTGCACGGCGCGAAGATCCTCCAGGTCGACGGCAACTTCGACGACTGCCTGACCCTGGCCCGCGGCCTCTCCGAGAACTACCCGGTGGCGCTGGTCAATTCGGTCAACCCGGTCCGTATCGAGGGCCAGAAGACCGCCGCCTTCGAGATCGTGGACATGCTCGGCGACGCCCCCGACATCCACGTCCTGCCCGTCGGCAACGCCGGCAACATCACGGCGTACTGGAAGGGGTACTCCGAGTACGCCAAGGACGGGCTCTCCACGCACCGCCCGCGCATGTGGGGCTTCCAGGCCTCCGGTTCCGCCCCACTCGTGCGCGGCGAGGTCGTCAAGGACCCGTCGACGATCGCCACCGCGATCCGTATCGGCAACCCGGCCTCGTGGGACTACGCGATCGCCGCGCGCGACGAGTCGGGCGGCTTCATCGACGAGGTGACGGACCGTGAGATCCTGCGCGCCTACCGCCTGTTGGCCGCTCAGGAGGGCGTCTTCGTCGAGCCCGCGTCGGCCGCTTCGGTCGCCGGTCTGCTGAAGGCCGCCGAGCAGGGCAAGGTCGACCCCGGCCAGAAGATCGTGTGCACGGTCACCGGCAACGGGCTCAAGGACCCCGACTGGGCCGTCGCCGGCGCGCCGCAGCCGGTCACCGTCCCGGTCGACGCGGCCGCCGCCGCCGAGCGCCTCGGTCTGGCCTGATCCCACCCCTCCCGCTCAGGGAAATGCCCTGATCGAAACCCGATCAGGAACGTACATAGGCGCACAGGTTGGCCCGCGACACGCATCGTGCGCCTCCTGTGCGCCCTATGTCGCCACAGAACCTTCCTTCGATAGGCTGTACCGAACCCGCCCCCACGCATATGCGCGGTGTCGTCGCCGTTGTCGCCTCCGAGGCCGAAACGGTCCCCCGGGTTCCCGTGTACTTCTTGTGAAGTGCCCGTCTGAAACACCTGCTTGACATACCCGTTGCCGCAATCAAGGAGAGTCATCGAGAGATGGCCGGTCCAGCGTTCCGCGCCGCCGCCGTACGGGTGCGCGTCCCCGCCACCAGCGCCAATCTCGGGCCGGGCTTCGACGCCTTCGGCCTGTCGCTGGGCCTCTACGACGACGTCGTCGTCCGTGTCGCCGACTCCGGGCTGCACGTCGACATCGCCGGCGAGGGTGCCGAGACGCTCCCGCGCGACGAGAGCCACCTGCTCGTACGCTCCCTGCGCACGGCCTTCGACCTGCTCGGCGGACAGCCGCGCGGCCTCGAGGTCGTCTGCGCCAACCGCATCCCGCACGGCCGCGGCCTCGGCTCCTCCTCCGCCGCCATCTGCGCCGGTATCGTCGCCGCCCGCGCCGTGACGATAGGCGGGGACGCCAAGCTCGACGAGGCCGCCCTGCTCGAACTCGCCACCGAGATCGAGGGCCACCCCGACAACGTCGCCGCCTGTCTGCTCGGCGGATTCACGCTCGCCTGGACCGAGTCCGGCGCCGCGCGGGCGATCAGGATGGACCCCTCCGATTCCATCGTTCCGGTGGTTTTCGTCCCCGGGAAGCCGGTGCTCACCGAGACCGCCCGCGGCCTTCTTCCGCGTACCGTCCCGCACGTGGACGCCGCGGCCAACGCCGGGCGTGCCGCTCTCCTCGTCGAGGCCCTGACCCGCCGCCCCGAGCTGCTGCTCGCGGCCACCGAGGACCGGCTGCACCAGGAGTACCGGGGACCCGCGATGCCGGAGAGCCTCGCCCTCGTGAACCGGCTGCGGGCGGACGGCGTCCCCGCGGTCATCTCCGGCGCGGGCCCCACGGTGCTCGCGCTGGCCGAACACGGTACGGCCGACAAGGTCTCCCGACTGGCGGGCGAGGGCTGGGCCGCGAACCGGCTCGACCTCGACGCCGCCGGAGCGGCCGTCCTGCCGCTGGCGCCCTAGGCGCCGCGGACCGGACGCCGGGCAGCGTCCGGGACAGGAGATTGCCGGTGAGGGAGAGGGGGAATGTTTGTTGGAGCCGGTAGTGTTAACCTCAAGTCTGCACCTGACCTCTTTGTGGAGCGGTGCGGAGTGTCCCCTCAGGGACCACCCTTTCTTCCGGGAGCCTCCCCGACTGCCTGAGCAGCCTGCCTGAGCAGTTTCGAGCACGCTCCGGAACCGGCACGACACCCCTCGCTCTTCTGCAGTGAGGGCCGAGCAGGGGGCGCTCGGGCCGGACCCCAGCACGTTTCTCTCTCCGCCGTACCCGGCGGGACCACCGCCCCGGACACGGTCCACCCACATGGGACCGCTGCCGGACAGCACAACCGGTCGCCGAGCCAGATGGCCGACGTCCGCTCCAGGGAAGGACCCTTCGTGAGCGACACCACCGATCTGATGGGCGTGACTGCCGACAGCAGTGTCGACACCGCCGCGCCCGCCGCAGGTGCTGCCACCGGCGGCACCGCACGGCGCCGCCGCTCCGGCACCGGCCTCGACGGCATGGTCCTGGCCGAGCTGCAGCAGGTCGCGTCCGGCCTCGGCATCAGGGGCACCGCGCGGATGCGCAAGAGCCAGCTGATCGAGGTCATCAAGGAGGCGCAGGCCGGTGGCGGTTCCGCCGCCCCCGCCAAGGCCGCCGACGCCGCCGAGACCAAGCCGAAGCGCCGCGCCACCGCCAAGACCCGTACGGGCGAGACCGCTGCCGAGGCCACCGAGCCCAAGGTGGACAAGGCCGAGAAGGCCGTCGCCCAGCAGCAGATCGACATCCCGGGCCAGCCGGCGTCCGACGACCAGCCGGCCGGTGAGCGCCGTCGTCGTCGGGCCACCGCCCCGGCCGGTTCGCCGGACGGCGAGGCCAAGGCCGAGGCCGCGCAGGCCGTGAAGACCGAGGCCCGTACCGAGGCCCGCACCGAGACCCGTACCGAGGCCAAGGCCGACGCGGGGACGGACACCAAGGCCGAGGCCGCCGTCGACGGCGCCGAGGGCCGTGGCCGCCGTGACCGCGGCGAGCGGGGCGAGCGCGGGGAGCGCGGCGAGCGCCGTGACCGCCGTGACCGTCAGCGCGACCGCGGCAAGGGCGACGAGCAGCAGGGCGGTGGCCAGGGCGGCCAGCGTCAGCGCCAGGGCGGCCAGGGCCAGGGCCAGCAGGGCGGCGGCCAGGGCCAGCAGGTCCAGGGCCAGGGTCAGCAGGGCGGCGGCCAGCAGGCCGGTCCGCAGGACGACTACGACGACGAGGGCGGCCGTCGCGGGCGCCGCGGTCGTTACCGCGACCGCCGCGGACGCCGCGGGCGTGACGACTTCCAGGCCGGCGAGCCGCAGGTCGCGGACGACGACGTCCTGATCCCCGTCGCGGGCATCCTGGACATCCTCGACAACTACGCGTTCATCCGGACCTCGGGCTACCTGCCCGGTCCGAACGACGTGTACGTCTCCCTCGCCCAGGTCCGCAAGAACGGTCTGCGCAAGGGTGACCACGTCACCGGCGCCGTGCGGCAGCCGAAGGAGGGCGAGCGCCGCGAGAAGTTCAACGCGCTGGTCCGCCTGGACTCCGCGAACGGCATGGCGGCCGACTCCGGCCGCGGCCGCCCCGAGTTCAACAAGTTGACCCCGCTCTACCCCCAGGACCGGCTCCGTCTGGAGACCGACCCGGGCGTGCTGACCACGCGGATCATCGACCTCGTGTCGCCGATCGGCAAGGGCCAGCGCGGTCTGATCGTGGCTCCGCCGAAGACCGGCAAGACCATGATCATGCAGGCGATCGCCAACGCGATCACCACCAACAACCCCGAGTGCCACCTGATGGTCGTCCTGGTCGACGAGCGTCCGGAAGAGGTCACCGACATGCAGCGGTCGGTCAAGGGCGAGGTCATCTCCTCGACCTTCGACCGTCCGGCCGAGGACCACACCACGGTTGCCGAGCTGGCCATCGAGCGCGCCAAGCGTCTCGTGGAGCTGGGTCACGACGTGGTCGTCCTGCTCGACTCGATCACCCGCCTGGGCCGCGCGTACAACCTCGCGGCGCCGGCCTCCGGCCGCATCCTGTCCGGTGGTGTCGACTCGACCGCGCTCTACCCGCCGAAGCGCTTCTTCGGTGCCGCGCGCAACATCGAGGACGGCGGCTCGCTGACCATCCTCGCGACCGCGCTGGTCGACACCGGTTCGCGCATGGACGAGGTGATCTTCGAGGAGTTCAAGGGCACCGGCAACATGGAGCTCAAGCTCGACCGGAAGCTCGCCGACAAGCGCATCTTCCCGGCGGTGGACGTCGACGCGTCCGGTACCCGTAAGGAAGAGATCCTGCTCGGCGCCGACGAGCTCGCCGTCACCTGGAAGCTGCGTCGCGTGCTGCACGCGCTCGACCAGCAGCAGGCGATCGAGCTGCTGCTCGACAAGATGAAGCAGACGAAGTCGAACGGCGAGTTCCTGCTCCAGATCCAGAAGACGACGCCTGGCGGCAAGAACGACGACTGACGCGAGACCTGCGTCACACGACGAGACCCGGGCCCCGTGCCCGTGCCCCCGCCGTGACCTGCGTGAACCACTGCGCCCACCGTGCCCCGCACGGTGGGCGCAGTGCTGTCTCCGCCGCCGCTCACCGAAACCTCACAGGTCCCTATGCAACTCTTTCGGGTGCTTCGCCGTCACACATGGTGAACCGAGGGCCGAAGGAAGACGATGACCGAGCAGAGCAAGAGCGGCCGAATAGGCGGCGCGGGAAGCGGCAGCCGCCGCAAGCCGCCCGCCAAGCGACGCCGGGGCCCGGCGATCCTCGTCGCGGGGGCCGCCGCGGTCCTCGTCCTCGGGGGCGCGGGACTCGGATACGTGTACCTCTCCCTCGACGGCAACATCGACGCCGTCGACATCAACGCCCAGCTGGGCAACGACCGCCCCGACGACGTCGACGACGGCTCCATGGACATCCTCGTCCTCGGCTCCGACTCGCGCTCCGGCGACAACGACACCTACGGCAAGGACGAGGGCGGCGCCCGCTCCGACACCGCGATGGTCGTCCACGTCCACGAGGGCCGCAAGAAGGCGAGCGTCGTCTCCATACCGCGCGACACCCTCGTCACCCGGCCCACGTGCACCGGCGACCAGGGCGCCACCGTCGCCGGCGAGCAGCGCGCCATGTTCAACACGGCGTACGAGGTCGGCGGCCCCGCCTGCGCCGTCAAGACCGTCGAGACGATGTCCGGCATCCGCATGGACCACTACGTCGAGGTCGACTTCACCGGCTTCAAGAAGCTCATCGACGAACTCGGCGGGGTGGAGATCACCACCACCGCGCCCATCAAGGACGACAAGAGCCACCTCGACCTCGCCCCGGGCACCCACACCCTCGACGGCGAGCAGTCCCTCGGCCTCGTCCGCACCCGCAAGAGCGTCGGCGACGGCAGCGACCTCGGCCGCATCCAGCTCCAGCAGGCCTTCATGAAGGCCTTCGTCGAGCAGGTCAAGGACGTCGGCGTCCTCACCAACCCGAAGAAGCTCCTCGACCTCGCCGACGCCGCCACCAAGGCCATCACCCCCGACTCCGAACTCGACTCGGTCCAGGAGCTGATGGGCTTCGCGAAGGGCCTCTCCGGCATCGGCGCCCAGGACGTCCACATGGCCACCCTGCCCGTCGAGTACGACCCCCGGGACCGCAACCGCGTCATACCCCTGGAAGCCCAGGCACGGCAGGTCTGGACGGCGCTGAAGAACGACCGGCCGATTCCCGCCACGGCGACGAAGGACGCGGCCACCGGCAAGGCCGGCGGCGTCGTGCAGCAGCCCCGGTAGGCCTCAGGAATACTTCCGGCCCGACCCCGGTTTTGGGAGATACGGCCGGTCCTGGCAGACTGGTACGTCGGCCCCGGTTCACGTTGCCTGCAACCCGCGGCGGCGACCCGGAGCCCTCCCGAAACTAGGAGACACCTTGAAGCGCGAGATCCACCCCGAGTACGTCGAGACCCAGGTCAGCTGCACCTGCGGCGCGTCGTTCACCACCCGGAGCACCCTGACCGAGGGCACCATCCGTGCCGAGGTCTGCTCCGAGTGCCACCCGTTCTACACGGGCAAGCAGAAGATCCTCGACACCGGCGGCCGCGTGGCCCGCTTCGAGGCCCGCTTCGGCAAGGCCGGCTCCGCCGCGAAGTAGCGAGCCCCTGCGCCGGTCCACGGTCGCCCCGCGCGGGTGGCCGGGACCGGCGCTTTGCCGTCCCCGTAGCAACTGACGAAACAGACCAGGAGCCCCCCGATGTTCGAGGCGGTCGAGGAACTGGTCGGCGAGCACGCCGGCCTGGAGACGAAGCTCGCGGACCCCTCGGTCCACGCCGACCAGGCAAACGCGCGCAAGCTCAACAAGCGCTACGCCGAGCTGACCCCGATCGTCGCCACCTACCGGGCCTGGAAGCAGACCGGTGACGACATCGAGACCGCCCGCGAGCTGGCCCAGGACGACCCCGACTTCGCCGCCGAGGTCAAGCAGCTGGAGAAGGACAGGGAAGGGCTCACCGAGAAGCTCCGCCTGCTCCTCGTCCCGCGCGACCCCAGCGACGACAAGGACGTCATCCTGGAGATCAAGGCGGGCGCGGGCGGCGACGAGTCCGCCCTCTTCGCCGGCGACCTGCTCCGCATGTACCTCCGGTACGCCGAGCGCGTCGGCTGGAAGACCGAGATCATCGACGCCACCGAGTCCGAGCTCGGCGGCTACAAGGACGTCCAGGTCGCCGTGAAGACCAAGGGCGGCAACGGCGCCACCGAGCCCGGCCAGGGCGTCTGGGCCCGCCTCAAGTACGAGGGCGGGGTGCACCGCGTGCAGCGCGTGCCCGCGACCGAGTCCGCCGGCCGCATCCACACCTCCGCCGCCGGTGTGCTCGTCACGCCCGAGGCCGAGGAGGTCGAGGTCGAGGTCCACGCCAACGACCTGCGCATCGACGTCTACCGTTCGTCGGGCCCCGGCGGCCAGTCGGTCAACACCACCGACTCCGCCGTCCGCATCACCCACCTGCCGACCGGCATCGTCGCCTCCTGCCAGAACGAGAAGAGCCAGCTCCAGAACAAGGAGCAGGCCATGCGCATCCTGCGGTCCCGGCTGCTCGCCGCCGCGCAGGAGGAGGCCGAGTCCAAGGCCGCCGACGCCCGCCGCAGCCAGGTCCGCACCGTCGACCGGTCCGAGAAGATCCGTACGTACAACTTCCCGGAGAACCGGATCTCCGACCACCGCGTCGGCTTCAAGGCGTACAACCTGGACCAGGTGCTCGACGGCGACCTGGACTCCATGATCCAGGCGTGCGTCGACGCCGACTCCGCCGCCAAGCTCGCCGCGGCGTAAGTGGCGTAAGTTCCGTAAGCCCCACCCCGCACCACGGAGGACCAGCGTGCAGTCACTTTCTGGGGGGCGACCCCCAGGCCCCCGAAGTCTGCTGCTCGCCGAGGTGGCCCAGGCCACCCAGCGGCTGGCCGACGCCGGCGTCCCCTCACCGCGTTTCGACGCCGAGGAACTCGCCGCGTTCGTGCACGGCGTCAAGCGGGGGGAGCTGCACAACGTCAAGGACGTGGACTTCGACGCCCGCTACTGGGAGACGGTCGCCCGCCGTGAGGCCCGCGAGCCGCTCCAGCACATCACCGGGCGGGCGTTCTTCCGCTACCTGGAGCTCCAGGTCGGGCCCGGGGTCTTCGTGCCCCGCCCCGAGACCGAGTCGGTCGTCGGCTGGGCCATAGACGCCGTACGCGCCATGGACGTCGTCGAGCCCCTCATCGTCGACCTCTGCACCGGCTCGGGGGCCATCGCGCTCGCCATGGCCCAGGAGGTGCCGCGCTCCCGCGTGCACGCCGTGGAGCTCTCCGACGACGCCCTCGTCTGGACCCGGAAGAACGCCGAGGGATCGCGCGTCTCCGTCCACCAGGGCGACGCGCTGAGCGCCCTCCCGGAGCTGGACGGCCAGGTCGACCTGGTCATCTCCAACCCGCCGTACATCCCGCTCACCGAGTGGGAGTACGTGGCGCCCGAGGCCCGTGACCACGACCCGGAGATGGCTCTCTTCTCCGGCGAGGACGGCCTCGACACCATCCGCGGCATCGAGCGCACCGCCCACCGGCTCCTGCGGCCCGGCGGCCTCGTCGTCATCGAGCACGCGGACACCCAGGGCGGGCAGGTGCCGTGGATCTTCAACGAAGAGGCCGGCTGGGCCGACGCCGCCGACCACCCCGACCTGAACAACCGGCCGCGCTTCGCGACCGCCCGCAAGGCGATGCCATGACGGCCATGACTGCCATGACGAATCACGTGTACGAGGAGGCCGGGAACTGATGGCACGGCGATACGACTGCAACGAGGCGACCGACCGTCTGACCGGTCTGCGCGAGGCCGCGTCCGCCGTCCGCCGGGGCGAGCTCGTCGTGCTGCCCACCGACACCGTGTACGGGATCGGCGCGGACGCCTTCAGCAGCGAGGCCGTGGCCGACCTGCTCGCCGCCAAGGGCCGTGGCCGCAACATGCCCACGCCCGTGCTCATCGGCTCCCCGAACACCCTCCACGGCCTGGTCACGGACTTCTCCGAGCAGGCCTGGGAGCTCGTCGACGCGTTCTGGCCCGGCGCCCTCACCCTCGTCGCCCGGCACCAGCCGTCCCTCCAGTGGGACCTGGGCGACACCCGGGGCACCGTCGCCATTCGCATGCCGCTGCACCCGGTCGCGATCGAGCTGCTCACCGAGGTCGGCCCGATGGCCGTCTCCTCGGCCAACCTCACCGGCCACCCGTCGCCGGAGGACTGCGACGCGGCCCAGCAGATGCTCGGCGACTCCGTCTCCGTCTACCTCGACGGCGGCCCGACCCCCGGCATCGTCCCCTCGTCCATCGTCGACGTCACGGGCAAGGTCCCGGTGCTGCTGCGCGAGGGCGCGCTGTCGCCCGAGGAGCTCCGGAAGGTCGTACCCGACCTCGAGGTGGCCAGTTGACCGCCCTTGAGGGGCGTGGCATAGCGGGGTTCGACGACAGCACCACCTTCCGCATCCTCCACGTCAGCACCGGCAACGTCTGCCGCTCGCCGATCACCGAGCGGCTGACCCGCCATGCCCTGAGCGACCGCCTCGGCGATCCTCTCGGCGGCGGCCTGATCGTGGAGAGCGCGGGTACCTGGGGCCACGAGGGCGCCCCGATGGAGGCCAACGCGGAACTGGTCCTCGCCGACTTCGGCGCGGACTACAGCGGCTTCGTGGGGCGCGAGCTCCTCGACGAGCACGTCATCCGCGCGGACCTGGTCCTGACGGCGACCCGCGACCACCGGGCGCAGGTCATCTCGATGGGCCACTCGGCGGGCCTGCGCACCTTCACCCTGAAGGAGTTCACCCGCCTGGTCCGCGCGATCGACCCGGCCACGCTCCCGGACGCCCACGACGAGGGCATGGTCGAACGCGCCCGCGCCCTGGTCCGCGCGGCAGCGGCCCTCCGCGGCTGGCTCCTGGCCCCCTCGGTGGACGCGGACGAGGTCAACGACCCGTACGGCGCCCCGATCACCTTCTTCCGCTCGATCGGCGACGAGATCAACCAGGCGCTGGACCCGGTGGTGACGGCCCTGACGGGCGTGCGGGCGCGGGACTGAAATCGCCGGGTGGCCCGGTCCGGCGGACGGAGTCCGACGCAGCGTCGCGATGCCCGGGAGGCCCCTTGGGGCCGAGCGGTGCGAGGGGCGCGTCGGGGGTGGGGCTCAGCCAGGCACTGGACCCGGTGGTGACGGCACTGACGGGCGTGCGGGCGCGGGACTGAAATCGCCGGGTGGCCTGGTCCGGCGGACGGAGTCCGACGCAGCGGCCCGACGCCCGGGAGGCCCCTTGGGGCCGAGCGGTGCGAGGGGCGCGTCGGGGATTGGGTCCCGTACGGCGCCCCCATCACCTTCTTCCGCTCGATCGGCGACGAGATCAACCAGGCGCTGGACCCGGTGGTGACGGCACTGACGGGCGTACGGGCGCGGGACTGAAATCGCCGCGTGGCCCGGTCCGGCGGACGGAGTCCGGCGCAGCGGCCCGACGCCCGGGAGGCCCCTTGGGGCCGAGCGGTGCGAGGGGCGCGTCGGGGGTGGGGCTCAGCCAGGCGCTGGACCCGGTGGTGATGGCACTGACGGGCGTACGGGCGCGGGACTGACGGCCCTCACGGGCGTACGGGGCACGGGATCGACGGCGCGACGCCGGCCACGACCGGCGGACGGAGTCCGGCGCAGCGGCCCGACGCCCGGGAGGCCCCTTGGGGCCGAGCGGTGCGAGGGGTGCGTCGGGGGTGGGGCTCGACCAGGCACTGGACCCGGTGGTGACGGCACTGACGGGCGTACGCGCGCGAGATTGACCGTTCTCGCGCTCGGCGGGCGGGGCGGGGTTCCCGTGCCTACATTGGTGGCATGTCGGTCACCGCTCCACCCGCCGAGGAACTCGACGTCCTGCGCCGGCAGGACCCGGAGGTCGCCGACGTGCTGCTCGGCGAGGCGCGGCGGCAGGCGGACAGCCTGCAGTTGATCGCCGCCGAGAACTTCACCTCGCCCGCCGTGCTCGCCACCCTCGGCTCCCCGCTCGCCAACAAGTACGCCGAGGGCTATCCCGGCGCCCGTCACCACGGCGGCTGCGCGTACGCCGACGCCGCCGAGCGGATCGCCGTGGAGCGGGCCACCTCGCTCTTCGGCGCCGACCACGCGAACGTCCAGGCACACTCGGGCTCCTCGGCCGTCCTGGCGGCGTACGCGGCCCTTCTCAGGCCCGGTGACACGGTGCTCGCGATGGGCCTGAACCACGGCGGGCACCTCACGCACGGTTCCCCCGCGAACTTCTCCGGCCGCTGGTTCGACTTCGTCCCGTACGGCGTGGACGCCGAGACCGGGCTCGTCGACTACGAACAGGTCGCCGCGCTCGCCCGCCACCACCGCCCCAAGGCGATCGTCTGCGGCTCCATCTCCCACCCCCGCCACCTCGACTACGCGATCTTCCGCGACATCGCCGACGAGGTCGGCGCCTATCTCATCGCCGACGCGGCCCACCCCATCGGCCTGGTCGCCGGGGGAGCGGCCCCCAGCCCCGTCCCGTACGCCGACGTGGTCTGCGCGACCACCCACAAGGTGCTGCGGGGCCCGCGCGGCGGCATGATCCTCTGCGGCGACGACCTCGCGGGGCGGATCGACCGCGCGGTGTTCCCTTTCACCCAGGGCGGCGCCCAGATGCACACGATCGCGGCGAAGGCGGTGGCCTTCGGCGAGGCGTCCACCCCGGCGTTCACCGCGTACGCCCATCGGGTGGTCGAGCACGCCCGGGTCCTCGCGGCCGCGCTCGCCGCCGAGGGCTTCGCGCTGACCACCGGCGGCACCGACACCCACCTCATCACCGCCGACCCCTCGCCCCTCGGCATCGACGGCCGCACCGCCCGCACCCGCCTCGCCGCCGCCGGCATCGTGCTCGACACCTGCGCCCTGCCCCACGGGGAGGCGCGCGGCATCCGGCTCGGCACGGCGGCCGTCACCACGCAGGGCATGGGCACCCCGGAGATGGCCAGAATTGCCGCACTGTTCACCGCCGCGCTACGCGACGACGCCGGGGAGACCGCCCGCGTACGGGCGGAGGTACGGGCGCTGACCGCACGTTTTCCCCCGTACGGACGCTGAGGGAAGATCGCGGAAACCCCGAACGCAACCGTTCGGCGGCCCCGGGTGTCTCCAAGCACATGGACGGCACGGCTAGGGTGTGGGGCTGAGATGGCCAGCGATTCCTGTGGGGCAGCCCGTGCGTGATTACCTGCTGACGCTCTGTGTCACGGCCGCGGTGACCTATCTGCTCACCGGTCCGGTGCGGAAGTTCGCCATCGCGACCGGGGCGATGCCGGAGATCCGCGCCCGCGACGTACACCGAGAACCGACTCCGCGGCTCGGTGGCATCGCCATGTTCTTCGGGCTGTGCGCGGGACTCCTCGTCGCCGACCACCTGCAGAACCTGAACAGCGTCTTCGAGCTCTCCAACGAGCCGCGCGCGCTGCTCTCCGGTGCCGCCCTGATCTGGCTGATCGGCGTCCTGGACGACAAGTTCGAACTGGACGCCCTGATCAAGCTGGGCGCGCAGATGATCTCGGCGGGCGTGATGGTCGCGCAGGGTCTGACGATCCTGTGGCTGCCGATCCCGGGCGTCGGCGTGGTCTCCCTGACCCCCTGGCAGGGCACGCTCCTGACCGTCGCCCTGGTCGTCCTCACCATCAACGCCGTCAACTTCGTCGACGGTCTCGACGGTCTCGCCGCCGGCATGGTCTGCCTCGCCGCCGCCGCCTTCTTCCTGTACGCGTACCGCCTCTGGTACGGCTACACGATCGAGGCCGCCGCCCCCGCGACGCTCTTCACCGTCATCCTCATGGGCATGTGCCTCGGCTTCCTGCCGCACAACATGCACCCGGCGCGGATCTTCATGGGCGACTCGGGCTCGATGCTGATCGGTCTGATCCTGGCGGCCTCCGCCATCTCGATCACCGGCCAGGTCGACCCGGACGCGCTGAAGATCTTCGAGGGCTCCACCCGCGAGGCCACGCACGCCGCCCTGCCGGTCTTCATCCCGCTGCTGCTGCCGCTGACGATCATCGCGATCCCGATGGCGGACCTGGTGCTCGCGATCGTGCGCCGCACCTGGAAGGGCCAGTCGCCGTTCGCGGCCGACCGCGGGCACCTGCACCACCGGCTCCTGGAGATCGGGCACTCGCACAGCCGCGCGGTGCTGATCATGTACTTCTGGTCGGCCCTGATCGCCTTCGGGACGCTGGCGTACTCGGTCCACTCGGCGTCGATGTGGATCGTCCTCTGCGTCGTCGGACTGAGCGCGATCGGTCTGGTGCTGCTCCTGCTGCCGCGCTTCACGCCGCGGGCCCCCCGCTGGGCCGAGTCGGTCGTACCGCCCCGCTACCGGCGCCGCAAGCGGATTCCCGTCGTGGAGGCCGTCCCGGAGCCGGTCGAGGCCGAGGAGGAGCGCATTCCGGTGCCGGCGGGGCTCCACGGCTCCACGGCCATCGGCAACCGCGCGCGCTTCACGGACCGGCGGAAGGCCGGAACGCCAAGTTGACGAAAGCCGCAACCGCGGCCATTAGCAGACAAGGCGCCTTCCTGTCCTGCACACACGCGCGGGGTAACTCTCATGTGTGACAGTTGGCACACCTTCTGGGTAAAGACCTATTCAAATAGTTTGTGATACGGTTCACGAGACCCGGCGCCAGAGCCGAAAGACCGTAGTGCGACGGTCTGTTGGCCCCGAGACCCACCTCGGACCGGGCTTACGCTCGTCCACGACGCACCATCGCCCCCTTCAGCAAGCGGAGACACCGCCATGCCGTCCAACGACGCACGCATCCTTGTGCACACCGCCGTACCCACCGCAGCCGTCGGCGCAGTCGCCACGGTCATCAGCGGGGTGGTCGCTGGTGGCAAGGGTGCGATCGGAGCCGTCGTCGGCACCCTGGTGGTCCTCCTCTTCATGGGGATCGGGCAGCTGGTCCTCCAGCGGACGGCGAAGTCCTTCCCGCACCTCTTCCAGGCCATGGGGCTCATGCTCTACGTGGCCCAGCTGCTGGTGCTCTTCACCTTCCTGGCCTTGCTCAAGAACACCACGCTGTTCGACTTCAAGGCCTTCGCCTTCACCCTGCTCGCGGCGACCGTGGTGTGGGTCGCCGCACAGGCCCGGGCGTACATGAAGGCCAAGATCACGTACATCGACCCCGGAAACACGGGGTCGAAGTCGTGAAGGGTAGGCCCGGGATAAAGCCGCGTCCGGCTTCCTGCTATCGTCCGGTGCCAACTGCGGCACTGCGGGCGCGGGCATCCGAGACGCCTGTCCCAGCGCGAGGCTCGATGCCGAACCGCCGCCCCCTTACCCGTAAGACCAGTCCAGTGCCGACCCGCGGCTGCGTGCCGCGCCGACACATCGAGGTTGCCGTACCCATGCGCCACGCTGAAGGAGCCCGCGGTGAGTGCTGACCAGACGCTTGCCTTCGACCCGGATTGCCACATCTTCAGTGGATGTGGCTTCCCGGCGCCGGGCCTGCACACGTTCATGTACGAGCCCGTCGCGACGGTGGCCGGCATCGAGCTCACCAAGCCGATGCTGCTCGCCATCCTCGGCTCCATCGTGATCGTCGGGTTCTTCTGGGCCGCCTTCAGCAAGCCCAAGCTGATCCCCGGCAAGCTCCAGATGGTCGGCGAGGCGGGTTACGACTTCGTACGCCGCGGCATCGTCTACGAGATCATCGGCAAGAAGGACGGCGAGAAGTACGTCCCCTTCATGGTGTCGCTGTTCTTCTTCGTCTGGATCATGAACCTCTGGTCGATCATTCCGCTCGCCCAGTTCCCGGTCACCTCGCTGATCGCCTTCCCGGCCGGTCTCGCGCTGATCGTGTACGTGATGTGGATCTCGCTCACCTTCAAGAAGCACGGCTTCGTGGGTGGCTGGAAGAACATCGTCGGCTACGACAAGTCCCTCGGTGCGATCCTCCCGATGGTCGTCGTCCTGGAGTTCTTCTCGAACCTCCTCATCCGGCCGTTCACCCACGCGGTGCGACTGTTCGCGAACATGTTCGCCGGTCACCTGCTGATCGTGATGTTCTCGCTGGCCACCTGGTACCTCATGAACGGCCTGGGCTTCGTCTACGCCGGCGCCTCGTTCGTGATGGTCCTCGTGATGACCGCCTTCGAGCTCTTCATCCAGGCCGTCCAGGCGTACGTCTTCGTGCTCCTGTCCTGCAGCTACATCCAGGGCGCGCTCTCCGAGCACCACTGAGCCGATCCGTCCCGGATCGTGGCTTCACCCCCAATCCAACAGTCGTCCGGTGGCCAACCCCCACCGGGTCATTGAAAGAGAAGGAAGTAACGGCATGTCCGCTGCTCTCGAACTGGTCAACCTCGCCGCCCCCGGTGACTCCGCCAAGAGCACTGTCGTCGGCAACGTCGCGTCCATCGGCTACGGCCTCGCCGCGATCGGCCCCGGCGTCGGCGTCGGCATCATCTTCGGTAACGGTACGCAGGCCCTCGCCCGCCAGCCCGAGGCCGCCGGTCTGATCCGCACCAACCAGATCATGGGCTTCGCCTTCTGTGAGGCGCTCGCCCTCATCGGCATCGTCATGGGCTTCGTCTACCAGTAAGCCGGACCGACTGCCCGATTCTTTTTACGGAAGGCACTGATGTGAACGCTCTGCTTCTTGCGGCGGCGGAGGAGCCCCAGCCTCCTCTGCTCCCGCATCTCGACGAGCTCGTCATCGGCCTGATCGCCTTCGTCATCGTCTTCGGCTTCCTCGCCAAGAAGCTCCTCCCGAACATCAACAAGGTTCTGGAGCAGCGTCGCGAGGCCATCGAGGGTGGCATCGAGAAGGCCGAGTCGGCCCAGATCGAGGCTAAGAGTGTGCTGGAGCAGTACAAGGCCCAGCTCGCCGAGGCCCGCCACGAGGCCGCGCGTCTTCGCCAGGAGGCGACGGAGCAGGGCACCGCGATCATCCAGGAGATGAAGGCGGAAGGCCAGCGCCAGCGCGAGGAGATCATCGCGGCCGGTCACACGCAGATCGAGGCCGACCGCAAGGCCGCCTCTGCGTCGCTGCGCCAGGACGTGGGCAAGCTCGCCACCGACCTGGCCGGCAAGCTGGTCGGCGAGTCCCTCGAGGACACCGCCCGTCAGAGCCGCACCATCGACCGCTTCCTCGACGAGCTCGAGGAGAAGGCCGAGGCGGTCCGATGAACGGAGCGAGCCGCGAGGCATTGTCCGCCGCCCGTGAGTCCCTCGACGCGCTGACCGACAACACGTCGGCCGACGCGGGCGTACTCGCGGACGAGCTGGCCGCAGTCACCGTGCTGCTCGACCGCGAGGTGTCGCTGCGCCGGGTCCTGACCGACCCCGCGCAGTCGGGTGAGGCCAAGGCCGAGCTCGCGCAGCGACTCCTGAGCGGTCAGGTGGGCGGCGCGACCGTCGACCTGGTGTCCGGCATGGTGCGTTCCCGCTGGTCGCGTTCGCGTGACCTGGTCGACGCGGCCGAGGAGCTGGCGAACACCGCCGACCTCACCGCGGCGCAGAAGGCGGGCGCCCTCGACGACGTCGAGGACGAGCTGTTCCGGTTCGGCCGGATCGTGTCCTCCAGCCCCGAGCTCCGCTCGGCGCTGACGGACAAGGCCGCCACGGCCACCGCCAAGGGCGCGCTGCTCCGCAGCCTGCTCGGCGGCAAGGCCCACGCGACCACCGAGCGTCTGGTCGTCCGTCTGGTGACCCAGCCCCGGGGACGTAGCCTGGAAGCGGGACTCGAGTCCCTGTCCAAGCTCGCCGCGGCGCGCCGGAACCGGATGGTCGCCGTCGTCACCTCGGCGGTGCCGCTGTCGGACCAGCAGAAGCAGCGCCTCGGTGCCGTCCTCGCCAAGCTGTACGGCCGCGAGATGCACCTGAACCTGGACGTGGACCCGGCGGTCCTCGGCGGGATCACCGTGCAGGTCGGCGACGAGGTCATCAACGGGTCGATCGCGGAGCGCCTCGACGAGGCGACCCGTCGACTGGCCGGCTGACGCAGCCGCCCCGGCACAAGGCATCACAGCACAAGGCATCACAGCACCACAGCACCACCTGCGGCCCGGTTGGGCCGTGCAGAGATTGCAGAAGATTCCTGGGGGTCGGCCCCCAGACCCCTTAAGAAACTTCGGGCCCAACAAGGAGAGCAGGGAACCCAGATGGCGGAGCTCACGATCCGGCCGGAGGAGATCCGGGACGCACTGGAGAACTTCGTCCAGTCGTACCAGCCGGACGCGGCCTCGCGCGAGGAGGTCGGCACGGTCAGCCTGGCCGGTGACGGTATCGCGAAGATCGAGGGTCTTCCCTCGGCCATGGCGAACGAGCTGCTGAAGTTCGAGGACGGGACCCTCGGTCTCGCCCTGAACCTCGAAGAGCGCGAGATCGGTGCGATCGTCCTCGGCGAGTTCAGCGGCATCGAGGAGGGACAGGCGGTGCAGCGCACCGGCGAGGTCCTCTCCGTCGGTGTCGGTGAGGGATACCTGGGTCGCGTCGTCGACCCGCTCGGCAACCCGATCGACGGTCTCGGCGAGATCGCGACCGAGGGACGTCGTGCCCTCGAGCTGCAGGCCCCGGGCGTAATGGCCCGTAAGTCGGTGCACGAGCCGATGGAGACCGGCTACAAGGCCGTCGACGCCATGACCCCGGTCGGCCGCGGCCAGCGTCAGCTGATCATCGGTGACCGTCAGACCGGCAAGACCGCGCTGTGCGTCGACACGATCATCAACCAGCGTGACAACTGGCGCTCGGGCGACGTGAACAAGCAGGTCCGCTGCATCTACGTCGCCGTGGGCCAGAAGGGCTCGACCATCGCGTCCGTTCGCGGCGCCCTGGAAGAGGCCGGCGCGCTCGAGTACACGACGATCGTCGCCGCCCCGGCGTCCGACCCGGCCGGCTTCAAGTACCTGGCGCCGTACACCGGTTCCGCCATCGGTCAGCACTGGATGTACCAGGGCAAGCACGTCCTGATCGTCTTCGACGACCTGTCGAAGCAGGCCGACGCCTACCGCGCCGTGTCCCTGCTGCTGCGCCGCCCGCCGGGCCGTGAGGCCTACCCGGGTGACGTCTTCTACCTGCACTCGCGTCTCCTCGAGCGCTGCGCGAAGCTCTCGGACGAGCTCGGTGCCGGTTCGATGACGGGTCTCCCGATCGTCGAGACCAAGGCGAACGACGTGTCGGCGTTCATCCCGACCAACGTCATCTCCATCACCGACGGCCAGTGCTTCCTGGAGTCCGACCTGTTCAACGCCGGCCAGCGTCCGGCTCTGAACGTCGGTATCTCGGTCTCGCGTGTCGGTGGCTCCGCCCAGCACAAGGCGATGAAGCAGATCTCCGGTCGCCTCCGTGTGGACCTCGCCCAGTTCCGTGAGCTGGAGGCGTTCGCCGCCTTCGGTTCCGACCTGGACGCGGCCTCCAAGGCGCAGCTGGAGCGTGGACAGCGCATGGTCGAGCTGCTCAAGCAGGCTCAGTACCAGCCGATGCCCACCGAGAACCAGGTCGTCTCCGTCTGGGCCGGCACCACCGGCAAGATGGACGACGTCCCGGTGGCCGACATCCGCCGCTTCGAGGCCGAGCTCCTGGCGTACCTCCGCCAGAACCACTCGGGCCTCATGACCTCCATCCGTGAGGGCGGCAAGATGTCGGACGACACGCTGCAGTCCGTCGCCGACGCGATCGCGGAGTTCAAGAAGCAGTTCGAGACCTCTGACGGCAAGCTGCTGGGCGAGGACGCTCCTGCCGCCGTCAACGTCTCGAAGTGACGACGGAAGGGACCTGACTCATGGGAGCGCAGCTCCGGGTCTACAAGCGTCGCATCAAATCCGTCACCGCGACGAAGAAGATCACCAAGGCGATGGAGATGATCGCCGCCTCGCGTGTCGTCAAGGCGCAGCGCAAGGTACAGGCGTCGACTCCGTACGCGACCGAGCTGACGCGCGCGGTCACGGCGGTGGCCACGGGTGCCAATGACAAGCACCCGCTGACCACCGAGGCGGAGAACCCCGTCCGCGCCGCGGTCCTGCTCCTCTCGAGCGACCGCGGTCTGGCCGGCGCGTTCAACTCCAACGCCATCAAGGCGGCGGAGAAGCTGACGGCGAAGCTGGAGGGCGAGGGCCGCGAGGTCACCGTCTACGTCGTCGGCCGTCGAGGCATCGCGCACTACAACTTCCGTGAGCGGAAGCTGGCCGGTACGTGGACCGGGTTCACGGACCAGCCGTCGTACGGCGACGCCAAGACGATCGCGGCACCGCTGATCGAGGCGATCGAGAAGGACACGGCCGAGGGCGGCGTGGACGAGCTCCACATCGTCTACACCGAGTTCGTCTCGATGATGACGCAGACGGCGGTCGAGGCCCGGCTGCTGCCCCTCAGCCTCGACGAGGTGGCGAAGGAGGCAGGCGGCTCGGACACGCTCCGCCCGCTGTACGACTTCGAGCCGTCGGCGGAGGACGTCCTCGACGCCCTGCTGCCCCGGTACGTCGAGAGCCGGATCTACAACGCGCTGCTCCAGTCGGCTGCCTCCAAGCACGCCGCCACGCGCCGCGCGATGAAGTCGGCGACCGACAACGCGGGAGACTTGATCAACAACCTCTCCCGACTTGCCAACGCGGCCCGCCAGGCCGAAATCACCCAGGAAATCAGCGAGATCGTCGGTGGCACCGCAGCCCTGGCCGACGCGACCGCGGGGAGTGACAAGTAAATGACGACGACTACCGAAAAGAGCGTGACGGCCGCCGCCACGGGCCGCGTCGCCCGGGTCATCGGCCCGGTCGTCGACGTGGAGTTCCCCGTCGACGCGATGCCGGAGATCTACAACGCGCTGAACGTCCAGGTTCCGGACCCGGCCGAGGAGGGCGCGACCAAGACGCTGACCCTCGAGGTCGCCCAGCACCTCGGTGACGGCGTGGTCCGCACCATCTCGATGCAGCCCACCGACGGCCTGGTCCGCCAGGCCCCGGTGACCAACACCGGCACGGGCATCACCGTCCCCGTCGGTGACGTCACCAAGGGCCGTGTGTTCAACACGCTGGGTCAGGTGCTGAACGCCGACGAGTCCACCGTGGCCGACGCGCCGCGCTGGACGATCCACCGCAAGGCCCCGGCCTTCGACCAGCTCGAGTCCAAGACCGAGATGTTCGAGACCGGCCTCAAGGTCGTCGACCTTCTCACCCCGTACGTCAAGGGTGGAAAGATCGGTCTGTTCGGTGGTGCCGGTGTCGGCAAGACCGTTCTGATCCAGGAAATGATCGTCCGTGTGGCCAAGCTGCACGACGGTGTGTCGGTCTTCGCGGGCGTCGGCGAGCGTACCCGTGAGGGTAACGACCTGATGGTCGAGATGGAGGAGGCCGGCGTTCTCGACAAGACCGCGCTGGTCTTCGGCCAGATGGACGAGCCCCCGGGCACCCGTCTGCGCGTGGCCCTCGCCGGTCTGACCATGGCGGAGTACTTCCGCGATGTGCAGAAGCAGGACGTGCTGTTCTTCATCGACAACATCTTCCGCTTCACCCAGGCCGGTTCCGAGGTGTCGACCCTGCTCGGCCGTATGCCCTCCGCGGTGGGTTACCAGCCGAACCTGGCCGACGAGATGGGTCTCCTCCAGGAGCGCATCACCTCGACCCGTGGTCACTCGATCACCTCGATGCAGGCGATCTACGTCCCCGCGGACGACCTGACCGACCCGGCTCCGGCCACCACCTTCGCCCACCTCGACGCGACGACGGTTCTCTCCCGTCCGATCTCCGAGAAGGGCATCTACCCGGCCGTGGACCCGCTGGACTCCACGTCCCGGATCCTGGACCCGCGCTACATCGCGCAGGACCACTACGACGCCGCCACGCGCGTCAAGGGAATCCTGCAGAAGTACAAGGACCTCCAGGACATCATCGCGATTCTCGGTATCGACGAGCTGAGCGAGGAGGACAAGCTCGTTGTCCACCGCGCCCGCCGTGTCGAGCGCTTCCTGTCCCAGAACACCCACGCGGCGAAGCAGTTCACCGGTGTGGACGGTTCGGACGTTCCGCTCGACGAGTCGATCGCCGCGTTCAACGCGATCTGCGACGGTGAGTACGACCACTTCCCCGAGCAGGCGTTCTTCATGTGCGGTGGCATCGAGGACCTCAAGAACAACGCCAAGGAACTCGGCGTCTCCTGAGCCTCGCGCCACCCGAGGGGGGCGGGACCTGTCCCGCCCCTCTCACCACGCCCACTAGAATTGACCCCAACACCCGGCACGACCGCCGGGTGGTGACCCGAGGAGCCACCCTTGGCTGCTGAGCTGCACGTCGAGCTGGTCGCCGCGGACCGGAGTGTCTGGTCCGGCGAGGCCACCCTGGTCATCGCGCGTACCACCTCCGGCGACATCGGCGTCATGCCCGGCCACCAGCCGCTGCTCGGTGTGCTGGAGTCGGGCCCGGTGACCATCCGTACCAGCGAGGGCGCGACCGTCGTCGCCGCCGTCCACGGTGGATTCATCTCGTTCGCCGACGACAAGCTGTCTCTGCTCGCGGAGATCTGCGAGCTGGCGGACGAGATCGACGCCCAGCGCGCCGAGCGCGCGCTGGAGCGTGCGAAGTCGGACTCCGACGCCGCCGCCGAGCGGCGCGCCGACGTCCGGCTGCGCGCGGTAGCGGTCCGCTGACGGTCCGCGCCGAGTAGTGCCCTCAGCCGCGGCACGGTCCGGGAATTCTCCGGAGCGTGCCGCGGCTGAGGCGATGCAGATGCAGGTGGTATTCGGTTCTGCCGGTGATGCCGGCTACGGGACGCAGCGAGGAGGTCGGTGAAGATGTTCCTCGCTCTGCTCGTGTGCGGCCTGGTCGTCGCACTGGTGGTGATCGGGCTCTTCGTCTTCGGCTTGCGCCGGAGGCTGATCCAGCGTGCCGGCGGCACCTTCGACTGCTCCCTGCACTGGGACGTCCCGGACGAGCTGGATCCGAGCGGCAAGGGCTGGGTGTACGGCGTCGCCCGCTACAGCGGTGACGAGATCGCCTGGTTCCGGGTCTTCTCGTACTCGCCCCGCCCGCGCCGGGTCCTGGAGCGCTCGTCGATCGTGGCCCTGGAGCGCCGGTCGCCGGAGGGCGAGGAGGAGCTCGCGCTGCTCTCCCACGCGGTGATCCAGCCCTGTATGTACGAGGGTGTGCGGCTGGAGCTCGCGATGAGCGAGGACGCGCGGACCGGTTTCATGGCCTGGCTTGAGGCGGCGCCTCCGGGTCAGAGGGTGAACGTCGCCTGACTCGTCTCAGGCGTGCAGAAGCGGGGGACGGCGTGCTGCGCCGTCCCCCGCTTCTCGTTTTTCGGGGTGGGGGTTGCTTGGGTGGGGTTTACTTCAGGCCGGTGTTGATGGCGCCGACGAGTTCGCCGTTGCCGGTGTCACCGCTGAACTCCCAGAAGAACGCGCCGCCCAGGCCCTGGTTCTTCGCCCAGCTCATCTTGGACGTGACCGTGGCCGGGGTGTCGTAGCTCCACCAGTTGCTGCCGCAGTGGGCGTACGCCGTGCCCGCGACGGTGCCGGTGGCGGGGCAGGAGCTCTTGAGGACCTTGTAGTCCTCGATGCCCTGCTCGTAGGTGCCGGCCGCCGGGCCGGTCGCCGTGCCGCCGGGGGCGGACTGGGTGACGCCGGTCCAGCCGCGTCCGTAGAAGCCGATGCCGAGCAGCAGCTTGTTGGCGGGGACGCCCTTCGCTTTGAACTTGGCGATCGCCTCGGCGGAGTTGAAGCCCGCCTGCGGGATGCCGGCGTACGAGGTGAGCGGGGAGTGCGGGGCCGTCGGGCCCTTGGCCGCCCAGGCGCCGAAGAAGTCGTACGTCATGACGTTGAACCAGTTCATGTACTGCGCGGCGCCGCCGTAGTCGGCGGCGTCGATCTTGCCACCGGCGGAGGCGTCGGCCGTGACGGCCGCGGTGACCAGGTTGTTGGTGCCGAACTTGGCGCGCATGGCCTGCATCATGTTCTTGAACGAGGCCGGGCCGCTGGTGTCGCAGGAGAGGCCGCAGGCGTTGGGGTACTCCCAGTCCAGGTCGATGCCGTCGAAGACGTCGGCCCAGCGCGGGTCCTCGACCAGGTCGTAGCAGGACTGGGCGAAGGCGGTCGGGTTCTGCATGGCCTGGCCGAAGCCGCCGGACCAGGTCCAGCCGCCGAAGGACCAGAGGATCTTGATGTTCGGGTAGGCCTTCTTCAACTTGCGCAGCTGGTTGAAGTTGCCGCGCAGCGGCTGGTCCCAGGTGTCGGCGACGCCGTCGACGGACTGGTCGGCGGTGTAGGCCTTGTCGTAGTCGGCGTAGGCGTCACCGATGGTGCACTTGCCGCCGGTGACGTTGCCGAAGGCGTAGTTGATGTGGGTGATCTTGGACGCGGAGCCCGAGGTCACGATGTTCTTCACGTGGTAGTTGCGGCCGTAGACGCCCCAGTTGGTGAAGTAGCCCATCTTCACGGCGTTGGGGTTCGGCTGGCCGCCCCCGCCGCCGGTGGTGCGGACGGCGACCGGTCCCGCGGCGGGGCCGGTCTGGTCGATGGTGTCGCGGGCGACGACCGTGTAGCTGTAGTCGGTGCCGGCGGTCAGGCCCTGGTCGGTGTGGGTGAGGCCGGTGACCGTGGCGACCTTGGCGCCGTCGCGGAGGACGTCGTAGTTCTTGATGCCCTTGTCGTCGGTGGCCGCGGTCCAGGTGAGCTTCACCGAGGTGTCGGTGATGCTGGAGGCGGTCGGGGCGCCGGGGGCCGAGGGGGCGTTGTCGCCGGGCTGGCTGGTGCCGTCGCAGGCCGCGCCGTTGATCTTGCAGCCGGTGGGGGCGCCGGGGCCGGCGCCGTTGTACCCGAAGGAGACGGAGGCGCCGGGGGCGAGGGTCCCGTTCCAGCCGACGTTCTTGGCGGTCCAGTGGGTGCCGGAGCTGGTGACGGTGGCGTCCCAGGCGGAGGTCACGGAGGTGCCGGCGGGGTAGTCCCACTCGACGGTCCAGGCGCTGATGGTGGTGGTGCCGGTGTTCTTGATGGTCCAGTTGGCACCGAACCCGGTGCCCCAGTCCTGGGTCTTGGTGTACGTGGCGGTGGCCGAGGTGGCGGCTTCGGCGGGGGTGGCGAGGCCGACCATGGCGGCCAGGGGCAGGATCAGGGCGGTCAGTCCGGCGGCGGCCCGGTGTCTGAACCCTGTTCTGCGCGTCGGTGCTTGAGTGCTCAACGGTGCTCCTCAAGTTGCGGACGGACATGGGGTGGGGGTGGTCCGTGAAGATGCGCGCGCCCCGAGAGCGTAGGAAGGTCTGGACCAATCGTCAAGAGGTCCAGACCAACGTCGCCGCCGTCTCCTCAGACGCCCAACTCCTGGGCGAGGACCGCCGCTTGGACCCTGCTCCGCAGCTCCAGCTTCCCCAGCACCTTGCTGACGTGCGTCTTCACCGTCGCCTCCGCCATGTCGAGCCGTACCGCGATCTCCGCGTTCGACAGGCCCCTGCCGAGCGCCGACAGCACCTCCCGCTCCCGGGGCGTCAGCGACGCGAGGACCGCGGGGTCCGTCCGTGCGGGCCGGCTCGGCGCCGCGAACTCCGCGATCAGACGCCGGGTCACCGCGGGGGCGATCAGTCCCTCGCCGCGCGCCACCGTCCGTACCGCCTCGATCAGCTCCCCCGCGTCCGCGTTCTTCAGGAGGAAACCGGAGGCGCCCGCCCGCAGCGCCCCGAAGACGTACTCGTCCAGATCGAACGTGGTCAGGACGAGCACGTCCGCGAGCCCCTCCGCGACCACGATCCCCGTCGCCGTCACCCCGTCCATCCGGGGCATCTGCACATCCATGAGGACCAGGTCGGGCCGCAGCTCGCGCGCCAGCTCCACCGCCCGCTCCCCGTCCGCCGCCTCCCCGACCACCTCGATGTCCGGCGCGCTGCCCAGGATGAGGACGAGCCCCGCCCGTACCGCGCTCTGGTCGTCGGCGACCACCACCCGCACCGTCATGCCCGCTCCCCGTCGTTCCTGTCCATGGGCAGCTCTGCCCGTACCCGCCAACGCTTGTGACCCTCGCCGTCCGGCACCGGACCCGCCTCGAAGACCCCGTCGAGCAGGGCCACCCGTTCCCGCATCCCCACCAGACCGGCCCCCGAACCGGGCGCGGTCGGCCCGGGCCGCTCCCCGTACGGACTCGTCACCCGTACCGAGAGCGAGTCCGGCCCCTGCGCGAGCGTGACCCGCACCTCGCCGGGGGCCGCGTGCTTGAGCGCGTTCGTCAGCGACTCCTGCACGATCCGGTACGCGGCCAGCTCCACCGGCGCCGGGAGCCCCCCGGTCGTCTCCCGGGTGTCGTCAAGGGCGAAGGCCAGCCCGGCGGGGCCGCCGTTCGCCCCCGCCTGCGCGACCAGCGCGTCGAGGCCCGCCAGCGTGGGCGCGGCGGCCGGTTCCGTCTCCGCGCCGCTGTCCCGCAGCAGCCCGATGAGCCGCCGCATCTCCGTCAGGCCCGCCACGCTGTTCTCCCGGATCACGGTGAGCGCCTGCCGGGTGGTGGCCGGTTCGTCGAGCGACAGCGCCGCCGTCGAGTGGATCGCGATCGCCGAGAGGTGGTTCGCCACCATGTCGTGCAGCTCGCGCGCCATCCGGGCCCGCTCCGCCACCACCGCCTGCGCCCGGTCCATCTCGGCGAGCAGCGCCGTCTGCTCCGCGCGCAGCCGGGCGGCCTCCGCCGCGTTCCGGTGGTTGCGCACGATCGAGCCGGTCACCGCGGGCAGGAAGGAGACCATGCCGGTGAGCGCGCCCACGACCAGCGCGATCGCGTTCTGCCACCAGACCAGGAAGACGCCCGTGGTCGCGACGGTGACGAACGCCGTGGTGTACGGGACGCGCCGGGCCAGACCGGGGGAGCCGTACACCACCGCCGCGTAGACCACGTCCGTGAACATCAGGATCGTGGCGAGATTGCCGTGGGTGAACTGGTCGCCGGCGATCGCCAGGGTGGCGACGACCAGGGCGAAGTGCGGCGCGGTACGGCGCAGGGCCTCCGTCGCGGCCATCACGGTCAGCGGGATCAGCGTCGCCCACCGCTGCCCGAAGACGTGGTCAGCCGTCAGGTAGAGACCGAACGACCACAGGAGCAGGCCGCCGGCGAGCCCGCAGAAGGCGATCAGCAGGTCGACGCGGTGCGGGCGGGGGAGCCGTGGAAGGCGCGGGCGGGGGAGTGTCACGTACCCATCCAACACGGGCGCCGGCGCCGTGACCTCCTCGTCCGGGCCGATCCGCGCCTCCGTCGAAGGATGTAGACGCGTTTCGTCACCGGCGACGACGAACGCCGCCGAAAGCCACGGGACGCTGAGGAGGAACCGAAAGGGGAACCGTCGTGATCGTCACGCTGATCGTCATCTGCGAAATCGGTTTCTGGGTCCTGCTGGCCGCCGGACTCGCCGCCCGCTACCTCCTGAAGATGCCCCGGACGGGTATCGCGCTCCTCCTGTGCGAGCCGCTCCTGGAGATCCTGCTCCTCGTCGTCACGGCGATCGACCTGAAGAACGGCGCCGACCCCAGCTGGAAGCACGGCCTCGCCGCCCTGTACATCGGCTACACCGTCGGCCACGGCCACCGCACCGTGAAGTGGCTCGACGGCCATGCCGCGCACCGCTTCGGCGGCGCCCCGCCGCCCCCGAAGCCGCCGAGGTACGGGGCGGCCCGCGCCCGCCACGAGGGTGCGATCTGGCTCGGCTCGGTGGTCGCGGGGGCCGTCGCCTCGGGCCTGCTGCTCCTGGCGATGTGGTACGTCGGCGACGACGGGAACACCGACGGCCTGCGCGACTGGATCTTCGTCGCCTGGCGGGCGGTGGGCATCCACGGCCTGATCGCGCTCAGCTACGCGCTCTTCCCGAAGAAGGCCCCGCACGGCTTCTCGCACGGCGCGCCGCACGGTCTCTCGCACGCGGGTTCAGGCCGGGATTCAGCGGTCCCCGCCCGGGACCCAGAGCACGTCCCCGACCTCCTTGTTGGCGGTACGCGCAAGGATGAAGAGCAGGTCTGACAGGCGGTTGAGGTACGTGGCGGTGAGGGCGTTCATCGTCTCCCCGTGGACCTCGAGGGCCGCCCAGGTGGAGCGCTCCGCCCGCCGGACCACCGTGCACGCCTGGTGCAGCAGGGCCGCGCCGGGCGTGCCGCCCGGGAGGATGAAGGAGCGCAGCTTCTCCAGGTCCTCCAGGAAGCGGTCGCAGTCGGCCTCCAGCTTGTCGACGTAGCTCTGCTCCACCCGCAGCGGCGGGTATTTCGGGTCCTCCACCACGGGTGTGCAGAGGTCCGCGCCCACGTCGAAGAGGTCGTTCTGGACCCGGACGAGGACCTTCGCGACCTCCTCGTCGAGCTGTCCGAGGGCGATCGCCGTACCGATGGCGGCGTTCGCCTCGTTGGCGTCGGCGTAGGCCGAGATCCGCAGATCCGTCTTGGCGGTCCGGCTCATGTCGCCGAGCGCCGTGGTGCCCTGGTCGCCGGTACGGGTGTAGATGCGCGTCAGATTGACCATGGGTCCAGCCTAGTTAGGCTCCGGCGCTCCGGAACGTCCGTGTGCCCACCGTCACGGCGAGCGCCGCCACCGCGAGGGCGACGAGCACCCCGTACAGCAGGGTGGGGGTCGTGTAGTGGCCGATGTACGCCTCCCGGACCGCGTCCACCAGATAGCGGAACGGCATGAAGCGCGAGAGCACGTCGAGCCAGCCGGGGGCGAGCGTCATCGGCAGCATCAGGCCCGAGAGGAGCATCGCCGGCATCGCGAGCGTGTTGATCGCGGGGCCGAACTCCTGCGGGGTGCGGAGCTTCAGCGCGAGGGCGTACGACAGCGAGGCGAGCGCCACCGAGAGCAGGGCGACGAAGCCGAAGCCGATCAGGATCCCGGCGAGCGGCGCCCGCAGCCCCATCGGCAGGGCCACCAGGACGAGCAGGACCGCCTGGAAGACGAAGAGCGCGGCGTCCCGAAGTACTCGGCCGAGCAGCAGGGCCAGCCGGCTCACCGGCGTGACCCGCATCCGGTCGAACACGCCCCAGTTCTTCTCCATGATGATCGAGAACCCGGCGAACGAGGCGCCGAAGAGCCCCAGTTGGAGTAGCAGGCCGGGGACGAGGATCTGCCAGGAGTCGCCCTCGCGGCCCAGCGGGAGTCCGGTGAGCAGGGGCCCGAAGAAGAGCAGATAGAGCAGCGGCATGAGGACGCCGAAGAAGATCTGGAACGGGGAGCGCAGGGTCTGGCGGGCGTAGCGCCCGAAGAGGAGCGCGGTGTCGCGGAGAAGCATCGGGTGTCCTAGGGGGCTGCGGGTCACGGGTCAGACGGCTACGGGCGTGGTGTCGACGGGGGCCGGGCCGCGCCCGGTGACGGCGAGGAACGCGTCCTGGAGGGTGGCCGCGCCATGGGCGGCCTTGAGGGCGGTGGGGCTGTCCTCGGCCACGACGGTTCCCTTGTCCACGATCACGAGCCGGTCGGCGAGGGCGTCGGCCTCGTCCAGGTAGTGGGTGGTGAGGACGACGGTGGTGCCGTACTCGTCGCGCAGCCGCCGCACAAGCTCCCACAGGTCGGCGCGGCTGCCGGGGTCGAGCCCGGTCGTCGGCTCGTCGAGGAAGAGGACCTCGGGCCGGTGGGTGAGTCCCATCGCGAGGTCGAGCCGTCGGCGCTGGCCGCCGGAGAGCGCGGGGGTGGCGCGGTCGAGGAGGTCGGTGAGCCCGAGGTCGGCCGCGAGCTCCTCGGCGCGGGCCGTCGCGCGGGCCCGGTTCATGCCGTAGAGCCTGCCCTGGGTGACGAGCTCGGAGCGGACGGTCTCCTGCGGGTCGAGGCCGCCGGACTGGGCGACGTACCCGATGCGGCGGCGTACGGCAGCGGGGTCCCGTACGAGGTCGTGGCCCGCGACGGTGGCGGCGCCGGCGGTGGGCGGGAGGAGCGTGGTGAGCATCCGGAGGGTCGTGGTCTTTCCGGCGCCGTTGGGTCCGAGGAGTCCGAGGATCTCGCCGGGCCTGACGGTCAGGTCGATCCCTCGGACGGCCTCCACGGGGCCGTTCCTGGTCGAGAAGGTCCGGGCGAGCCCGGCCGTGCTGATGATGGGCATGGCGACTACAGAAACAGAGTCACTCAAATTTTGCAACGCCACCAAGTTTTATGTGTGGCCAAAAATGGAGTGGCCTCGAACTTTCAGGGAGCCTAGGATGAGCGCATGGCCGAGGGACTCAGGGAACGCAAGAAGCGCGAGACGAAGCAGCGGATCTCGGACATCGCGACCGGGCTCTTCCTCGAACACGGCTTCGCGCAGGTGACCGTCGCGGACGTGGCCGAGGCGGCGGACGTCTCCGTCAACACCGTCTACAACTACTTCCCGGCGAAGGAGGACCTCTTCCTCGACCGGATGGACGGCGTCACCCAGCGCCTCGCCCGGATGATCCGCGGCCGCGACCGGGGGGAGTCCGCCGCCCGGGCCGTCCTGCGCGCACTCCGCCAGGACATCGGCGCCGTCTCCCCCGCGTACGGACTCATGGACGGCTTCGACGCCTTCATGAACGTCATCGAGCACGCCCCCACCCTCAAGGCCCGGCTCTTCCACGTGCAGCAGCAGGTCCAGGACGCCGTCGTCACCACCCTCCGCGAGGAGACCGGCGCGCCCGCCGACGACCCCCTGCCGCTGCTCGTCGGCGGACAGCTCACCTGGGTCGAGACCACCGTCGTCGGGTACATCACCCGCGAGATGACCGCCGGAGGCAGGGCGACGGCCGTCTCCCGCGAGGCGCTCGTGCTCCTCGACGAGATCGAGGAGCTCCTGAGCGAGAGAGTGCTGACCTACGCGGTTCGCGAGGGCTGACGGCCGGCGACCGCCGCCAGCGCGTGGGCGGCGCGGACCGCCTCCGCCTCCGTGCTGAAGCGGCCGAACGCGATCCGGACGCTGCCCCGGATCCGCTCGGGCGGCAGCCCGACCGCCCGTAGGACGTGCGAGGGCTCCTGCGCCGAACTGTTGCAGGCGGAACCCGTCGACACGGCGAGGTCGGCGACCTCCAGGAGCACCTGCTGCGCGTCCACGTCCGCGAACGACAGGTTCACCGCGTGCGGCAGGAAGCCCGCCCCCGTACCGCTGTTGAGCGTGTACGGGACCAGCTGCGCCAGCTCCGTCAGGAACCGGCCCCGCAGCCCCGCGAGCCGTACCGCCTCCTCCTCCCGGCCCGCCGCGAGCACCCCGACGGCCGCGCCGAGGCCGATGACCGCGGCGGTGTTGAGCGTGCCCGCGCGAAGCCCCCGCTCCTGGCCGCCGCCGTGCAGCAGCGGCGCCAGGGGCGCCCGGTCCGAGAGCCGGTTGGAGACGTACAGGACGCCGACGCCCTTCGGGCCGTAGATCTTGTGCCCGGAGAACGTCAGCAGGTCGGCCCCGAGCGTCCGTACGTCCACCGGCAGCGAGCCGACCCCCTGGGTCGCGTCGCAGTGCAGCGGGACGCCCGCCGCCCGGGTCAGCGCGCCGATCTCGGCGACCGGCTGGACGGTGGAGACCTCGTTGTTCGCGAGCATCACCGAGACCAGCGCGGTGTCCGGCCGCAGCGCCGCCGCGACCTGCCCCGGGTCGACCCGGCCCTCGCCGTCGACGGGCAGCACCGTCACGTCGTGCCCCGCCTCCCGCAGCGAACGGCAGGTGTCGAGCACGGACTTGTGCTCCACCGCCGTCGTCACCACGTGGCGGCGCCCGCCCGGACGGACCACCCCCTTGATCGCGAGGTTGTTGCCCTCCGTCGCGCCGGAGGTGAAGTAGATCTCGCTGCGCCCCGCGCCGATGAGCCGGGCGACCGCGCCCCGGGCCCGCTCGACCTCGCGGAAGGCGCGGATGCCGGCGGCATGCGGGCTGGACGGGTTGGCGTAGCAGTGGGTGGCGGCGAAACTCATCGCCTCGACGACGACCGGGTCCATGGGGGTGGTCGCCTGGTGGTCGAGATAGATCGTGGCCATACCGGGTCTCTCCCTGTTTCCGCTGTGACGGGTGATCAGAAGGCGGTGATCAGAAGACGGGTGCTCAGAAGTCGTACGCGGTGTAGGTCAGGGCCAGCGGGTCGGCGCAGGCCGCGTCGGCGAAGACCAGCACGATCTCCTCCCCGGGCGCGCCCAGGGTGCGGAGGTAGATCTCGGCGCCCTTGGTCACCTTGTCCCGGTCGGCGAGCGAGTTGATGTCGACGACATGGCGGTGGGCGCAGTCGGGGAAGGCCCGCAGCCGGGCGAAGTAGCGCGCGAAGTACTCGGCGACGATCAGCGGGCAGCGCGGCACGACATGGTCGCCCTTGACGACACCGGCGAGCACCTTCTCGTACTGGCGGGAGCGGAAGACGATCTCGTCCCCGTCCCGGGCGAAGAGGGGCTCGGCCGCGGGCTCGCGCAGCCACCGTTTCATCGACCGGGCGGCGCGGTTGCGCAGGTTCCGCTCGCGGGTCACGGTGAAGGCCGTCCCGGCCTCGGCGGCTGCGGCGGTGAGCGGGGAGAGGTCGGTCTCGGCGGGGCCGGCCGCCGGCAGCGTACAGACGTCGGTGGAACAGGACATGCCGAGGTCGTTGGCGATGACGTCGTAGAGGACCTTGTTGCCGCGGTGGAGCCGGCGGGCGGCCGCGCCGGTCTCCTGGGCGAGGGCGAAGGAGTTCAGCGAGAACGCGCCGATGCCGGCGGCCGTGTCGAAGTAGCCGCCCGCGACGAGGAGCGCCGAGCGGGACGTGGTGGAGACGGTCTCCAGGAGGGGCGCGACCCGGGCCGGGACCTCGCGGGTCCGGCGCGCGGGCGGGCTGATGGTGTGTGTGGTGGGGATGAGGCCGGTCGCGTGCGTCGTGTGGGTGAGGCTGGTCGTGCTGCTGGGCACAGGGCTCACGGGGGTCATAACGGCACTCCGTTCTTCCGGGACGGGGATCGATCGGACGGTGCTGGCGGCGGGTCGGGCGGTACGTCTGCGGCCCGGCCGGTGCCGACGGCCGCGCCCACCACGCAGAGCACGGCCGCCCACTGCACCCACGAGAGCCGCTCGCCGAGCAGGGCGAGCCCCACCAGGGCCGCGATGACGGGCTCCACCGTCGACAGGACGGCGAAGACCCTCGGCGGCAGCCGCCGCAGCGCGGCGAACTCCAGTGAGAACGGCACCACGGTCGTCAGGACGGCCACCGCGAAGGCGAATCCCAGCACCCCCGGATCGAGCAGGACGTCGGGGGAGGGGAGGCCGAGGGCGGGGGCGGTGGGCAGGGCGAGGACGGCGGCCACCGTCAGGCCGAGGGCGAGGCCGGAGCCGCCGGGGACGGCCCTGCCGACCCGGGCGCCGAGCAGGATGTAGCCGGTGAGCGCCGCTCCGGTGAGCAGACTCGCGGCCAGGCCGACGGGGTCGTCCATGCCCTTCGTGCCGCCGAGGACGAGTAGACCGATGCCCGCGAGCGCCACCCAGAGCCGGTCGAGCGCGCGCCGCGAGGTGAGGGCGGCGAGCAGCAACGGCCCGCTGAACTCCAGGGTCACCACGACCCCCAGCGGAAGCCGTGAGGTGGCCTCGTAGAAGGCGAACTGCATCACGGCGAAGACGGCCCCGTAGGGGAGCAGCAGCCGCCAGTGGCGGAGGAGCAGGCGGGGGGCGGGCCGGGAGAGCAGGCAGAGCAGGGCGGCGGCGATGAGCAGACGCAACAGGGTCGCTCCGGTCGGACCGGTCTCCTCGAAGAGCCGTTTCGCGAAGGCGGAGCCGAACTGGAGGCTGACCATGCCGGTCAGCAGGAGCAGCGGGGCGGGGGCGGTCCCCAGGGCGTACGGACGCATGACGGCAGCTCCTCTCGGACGACGACCGCCGGACAAGGTGCGCTCGACTATATACCCCCCAGGGGTATATAGCTTCCGTGGGGGCGCCCGAACGGGGTGCCGTGAGTGTGACGTCCGTCAAACAAGGCGTGACGCGCATTACTTCGCGGTCACATCCCGCCCCCCGACCGCTAATCTCCGCCGGAGAGCCAGAAGTGAACATGCGTTAAGGGGTGGAACATCGTGGCCAGGAAGCTCGCCGTCATCGGGGCCGGACTCATGGGGTCCGGAATCGCGCAGGTCTCGGCCCAGGCGGGCTGGGACGTCGTCCTGCGTGACGTCACCGACGCCGCCCTCACCCGCGGCACCGACGGCATCAAGGCGTCGTACGACCGGTTCGTCGCCAAGGGCAAGCTGGACGCCGCCGACGCCGAGGCCGCGCTCGGCCGGATCACCGCCACCACCGAGCTCGAAGCCGTCGCCGACGCCGACATCGTCGTCGAGGCCGTCTTCGAGAACCTCGACGTCAAGCACGAGATCTTCCGCTCGCTCGACAAGGTCGCCAAGGACGGCGCCGTCCTCGCCTCCAACACCTCCGCGATCCCGATCACCAAGATCGCCGCGGTGACCGGGCGCCCCGAGGCCGTCGTCGGCACCCACTTCTTCTCCCCGGTCCCGATGATGCAGCTCTGCGAGCTCGTCCGCGGATACAAGACCAGCGACGAGACCCTCGCCGCCGCCCGGGAGTTCGCCGAGTCCGTCGGCAAGACCTGCATCGTCGTCAACCGCGACGTCGCCGGCTTCGTCACCACCCGGCTCATCGCCGCCCTCGTCGTCGAGGCCGCCAAGCTCCAGGAGTCGGGCGTCGCCACCGCCGAGGACATCGACATCGCCTGCAAGCTCGGCTTCGGCCACGCCATGGGCCCGCTCGCCACGGCCGACCTCACCGGCATCGACATCCTGGTGAACGCCGCCAACAACATCTACACCGAGTCCCAGGACGAGAAGTTCGCGCCGCCGGAGCTGATGCGCCGGATGGTGGACGCGGGTGACATCGGCCGCAAGAGCGGGCAGGGCTACTACAAGTACTGAGCCCGGCCCGCCATCCCGCCCTCACCCCGTGGGGTGAATTCAGGTACCGGTTCGCTGACAAGGCGCAACGCTTCTGCCCGTGCGGCAGTCAGTTGTTGCGAAGACGGAGCACTCTCGGGGAGCGCATATGCACATCAGGGGCGACCACGTCGAGCTGGTCGTCGGGGGCCGCCTCGACGTCCGTAGCGCGGCGGACGCCCGTACGGTCCTGCACTCGGCCGTCGACGACGGAGTCGGCGACCTGGTGCTCGACCTGACCGGACTCGACTCCTGGGACGCGACCGGGCTCGGCGTCATCATGGGCGCCCACCGGCGGGCGGGCCGCTGCGGCCGGCGGCTCGTCCTGCGCGGGGTGCCGCCGCAGATGCAGCGGCTGCTCGTCGCCACCAAGCTGCACCGCATCCTCGCCATCGAGGGCGGCCTCGCCCTGGAGTCCCTGCCCCGGGTGTGAGCCTCCGAGGCTCCCGCCCTCCAGGCAGCAGTCGGGCGCCACAGCTGTGTGAAGCAGCTGTGTGAACCAGGCGTCACGCTCAATCCTCACAAGACCGTGACGTCTTGGTCTCCGGGGCACCCCACCTGTTCCCGGCCGCCTGACCACGGTCTAGGGTTCGGTCGCCTGCACATTGACGGACCCACCCGGCGGGCACCGGACACCGCTTCTTGGGGGCTTGACCATGGACCCGATCAACCGGGCGCCGGAGGAGTACGGACACGACTCCGAGGGCGACGAGGCCCGCCAGGGGCGCGGCACCCCCGCCCCGGCCCCCGCACCCGCGCGTGCCCGCGTCGTCCGGCTCGTCTCCGGCGACCTGCTCGTCACCGTCAACCCCGTCGACGGCAGCGAGATCGAACCCTGCCCGCCCGGACAGGAACCCGCCGCCCCCCGCCCCCGTACCCCCGAGGAACGCGCCGAGGCCTCCCGCGCCGCCGCCCCGCCCGTCCCGCCGGGTCCCACCGCGCCGGAGCTGCCCCTCCTCGAACGCCAGGAGGAACGCGAGCGCCTCACCGGCATCCTCGGCCGCGGCCGCTCCGCCCGTCTGACCGGCCCCGCCGGATCCGGCCGCACCGCCCTCCTCGACGCGGTCGCCGACGACTGCGCCGGGCTCGCCCCCGACGGCGTCGTCCGGCTCTCCGGCCACCACCGCACCCCGACCGAGCTCCTCCACGAGCTCTTCGCCGCCGTCCGGTACGCCCCCGACCACCGGCCGGGCCGCGACGGCCTCCTCGACCGGCTCCGCGACGTCGGTGCCGTCGTCGTCGTCGACGACCTGGAGTTCGGCGGCGCCGCCCTCGACGAGCTCCTCGCCGGCGCCCCCGAGTGCGCCTTCCTCCTCGCCGCGGGGCCCGACGTCCCCGCCCCCTCGCCCGACGCCCACGTCGAGGAACTCCACCTCGCCGGCCTCGGCCGCGGCGCCGCCCTGAAGCTCCTGGAGAGCGCCGTCGGCCGCACCCTCACCGACGACGAGGCCAACTGGGCCGGCGACCTCTGGTTCGAGTCCGAGGGCCTGCCGCTCCGCTTCGTCCAGGCCGGGGCCCTGCTCCGCCAGCGCGACCGGCTGCGCGTCACCCCGGCCGAGTTCGACGCCTTCGGCGCCCTCGAAGAGGCCTTCGGGCCGACCGACCCCGACGCGGCCGCGGCCGTCGCGGCCGCCGCCTTCGACGGCATCGAGGACCCCGACGTCGAACTCCGCGAGATACCCCTCCCCAGCCTCGGCGAGGGCGCGGCCCCCGCCGTCCTGCTCGCCTCCCGGCTCAGCCGCTCCGCCCAGACCGCGCTCCGCTTCGCCGTCGCCCTCGGCGGCGAGGTCCCGCACCAGGCCCATCTGCCGGCCCTGGTCGGCGACACCCACGCCGACGCCGCCCTCGGCGAGCTCAAGGCCTGCGGCCTGCTCTCCCCGGTCGGACCCCGCTACCGGCTCGCCGCCGGCGTCCTCACCCAGCTCCTCGCCCAGGGGTACGAGACCGAGGCCGCCGCCCGCGCCCACACCGTCGCCCAGCACTACGCCTGGTGGACCGCCCACCCCTCCGTCACCCCGGAGCGGGCCGTCGCCGAGTCCGACGCCCTCCTCGCCGCCCTGACCGTCCTCGTCGCCGGAGCCGGAGCCGGATCGGGAGCTGGAACTGGAGCCGGTGCACGAGGTGCCAAGGGAACGGGAGCCGGTACCGGCACCGACGCCGGGACCGGCACCGGGAGCGGTGCCGACGTCACCGCCGAGCACCGCGCCACCGCCGTCCTGCTCGCCCGCGCCGCCGCGCCCGCCTTCGCCGCCGGACTGCACTGGGGCGCCTGGGAGCGTGCTCTGCGCGCCGGGCAGGAGGCCGCCCGGCTCACCGGGGAGGTCGCGGAGGAGGCGTACTTCCACCACGAACTCGGCGTCCTCGCCCTCTGCACCGGCAGCCTGGAGCGGGCCCGCGCCGAGCTGGAGGCCTCCATCGCCCTGCGCGGTGTGCTCGCCGACAAGCGCGGCACGGTCGCGGGCCGCAGGGCGCTCGCCCTCGTCTCCGACCTCTCCGGGGAGCACGGCGCCCCGGCCGCGGCCCGCGCCGAGGAGCCCGTATCGCCGCCGCGCGGCACCCCCGCCCTGCGCAAGCCGGCCGCGCTCCCCGTACGGCAGGTGCCGGAGCCCGTCACCGCGCCGCTGCCGGGCGGGCCCGTACGCACGGCCCCACTGTCCGGCGGCGCGGGACGGCCCCCGGCGGCCGCCCCGGCCCCCGCGTTCCCGGAGTTCGCCGCCTTCCCCGACTTCCCCGACGAGGGACCGACGCTCGTCGCCCACGCCGACACCGCCGGCGGCCGCGGTCGGTCCGGCCTGCGGGGCGGCATCCTCAGCGGCGCCCGCCGCAACCTCGCCGCCGTCGGCGCGGGCGCGCTCCTCGTCGCCGTCCTCGGCACCGTCGTGACCCTCGGCGCCACCTCCGGCAACGGCGAGGACCCGGCGACCAACCGCGTCACCTCCGACAGCACGGCCACCGAGGGCGCCACCGACGACGGCCTGGACGGCGAGGAGGAGCCAGCGGAGGGCGAGGGGGGTGAGCCCGGCGAGTCCGGCCGACCCACCCACTCCGGCTCCCCGAGCCCGTCCGGCTCCGACAGCACGTCGACGTCGGACCCGTCGAGCCCGGCCGCCTCCACCGCGTCCGGCACCCCGTCGTCCTCGGACAGCCCCACGACGACCACGGCCCCCACGGCCCCCACGGAGACGACGGCCCCGCCGACGAGCCCCACCAAGACGGCCGGGCCCCGCCCGACGACCACGAGGCCGTCGCCCTCGTCGTCGACGCCCAAGCCGTCGAACTCCTCGTCGACGACCCCGCCGCCGACGACCGATCCGCCCACGGAGACCCCGACGCCGACCCCGAGCAGCTCCTCGACGACGGCCGAGGCCCCCAGCAACTCCGCCTCCACCTCGCTCGGCAGCCCGTCCGCCTCGGGCGACTCCACCGCCTCGGAGACGCCGGCCTGACCGGCGTACCGAACGACGTACCGATGTAAGGCGACGGGGACGGCCCCGGGTGCTCACCGCACCCGGGGCCGTCCCCGTACCGCCGTCCCCGCCGCCGCTAGAACAGCCTCAGCTTGTCGTCCTCGATCCCGCGCATCGCGTTGTAGTCCAGGACCACGCAGCCGATCCCGCGGTCCGTCGCGAGCACCCGCGCCTGCGGCTTGATCTCCTGCGCCGCGAAGACGCCCTTCACCGGCGCCAGGTGCGGGTCGCGGTTGAGCAGCTCCAGGTAGCGGGTCAGCTGCTCGACGCCGTCGATCTCGCCGCGCCGCTTGATCTCCACCGCGACCGTCGCGCCGTCCGAGTCACGGCACAGGATGTCCACCGGGCCGATCGCCGTCGGGTACTCGCGGCGGATCAGGGTGTATCCCTCGCCGAGCGTCTCGATGCGGTCGGCGAGCAGTTCCTGGAGGTGCGCCTCGACGCCGTCCTTGATGAGACCGGGGTCCACACCCAGTTCGTGCGAGGAGTCGTGGAGGATCTCCTCCATCGTGATGATCAGTTTCTCGCCCGCTTTGTTGATCACCGTCCAGACGCCGGCGTCACCGTCGGCACCCTCCTTCAGGGTGCACGGCGGGGACATCCAGTTGAGCGGTTTGTACGCCCGGTCGTCCGCGTGGATGGAGACGCTGCCGTCTGCCTTGATCAGGATCAGACGGGGCGCGGAGGGCAGGTGGGCCGTGAGCCGGCCCGCGTAGTCCACGGAGCAACGGGCAATGACGAGACGCATGGTCGGCAACGCTACAAGACGGGCGCTCGTCCGCGCGATTCGGGCATGGGCCGGGTGCCGCCGGGGCATGATCCTGAGCCGAACACCCGTCGGTTATCAGCCGGTTGTGTTCCCAAGCTCCTGGTGCGGTCAGGACTGCGCGCTTACCGTGGAAGCTGGAGGTCGTCGTCCGTGCACGCTGCGTGGCGGCCGACCGGCTTTCGCCCTGCCCGCAAGACCCCGTACGCGGGGTCGCGAGAGGAGAACCCATGTCGCTCGACGTCTCACCGGCACTGTTGGAACAGGCCGAGCGAGGCGAGGTCGACGAAGCCGACTTCGTCGACTGCGTCCGGACCTCCCTGCCCTTCGCATGGGAGATGATCAGTTCTCTGGTGGCCCAGCTGAAGGTCGACGGCGGAGAGTTCGCCGACAACCAGACGCCGCCGCCGAATGAGCAGGCACGTGGTCAGCTGCTGCGCGCGCTCGCGAGTGACGCCATTCGTGGTGCGCTGCAGCGGCATTTCGGGGTGCGTCTCGCCTTCCAGAACTGCCACCGGGTGGCGGTGTTCCCGCTGGACCCGTCCGTGGACGAGCGGCTCGCCCGCTTCACGTCCGTACGGGGGCAGCTGCTGAACCAGTCGCCGGAAATGCGCGACTGCTGAGACATGGTGCTGCCGCTCCGCGTCGCGGGAGCCGTGGCCGACGCGTGCCGACACGCGTCGACCACGGACGGACGCCGGAGCGGCGGCACAGTCCCGGACACGGTTCGCGCCGGTCACACGAGTCACACGACCCACACGACCCACACGGTTCGTGCGAGTCACACGAGGAGCGGCAGGACCTCCGCGCCGAGCCTCCGGACGTTCTCCTCGGTCGCCGCGAGGTCGCCCGAGCCCTCGGCGAGCAGGGCGAACCGCGTGATGCCCGTACGCTCCGAGGTCGCCGCCAGCCGGTCCGCCGCGCGCCGGGGCGTGCCCACCGGGTGCAGCCCGCACAGCAGCTCCGTGTACGCGACGGGGTCCCGCATCGCCCGCTCGCGGCCGTCGACCGTCACATGCGCGTCGAGGCCCTGCTTCAGCCAGCCCGGCATCGCCTTCACCAGCGCCTCCGCCGCGTCCGCCCCCCGGTCCGCGAGCTGGACGACGCCCGCCGAGACATGGCAGGACCCGATCCGCGCGATCTCGTCCGGGTCCCGGCCGGCCTCCCGCGCGAAGCGCGCCCAGGCCGCGACCATCTCGGCCTTGTCCGCGTCGCCGCTGTGCATCCCGAGCAGCATCGGCAGTCCCCGCTCGGCGGCGAGCCGCACGCTCTTCGGCGAGGTGCAGGCCACCACCACCTCGGGGGACGCGGCCCCGCCGATCAGTTCGCCGGGGCGGGGCACCACCGGCACCTCACGGAAGGCGAATCGTTCTCCCTCGGCGCCGACGCGCGGCTCGGTGAGCCAGCGCAGCAGCAGGTCGAGCGATTCGGGGAACCCCTTCTCGTACGCGTCGAGTCCCGCGCCGAAGACCTCCAGGTCCACCCAGGGGCCGCCCCGGCCCACCCCCAGGGTGAACCTGCCGCCCGAGGTGAGGTGCAGCAGCGCCGCCTGCTCGCCCAGGGCGACCGGGTGGACGGTCGGCAGCACACTCACCGCCGTGCCCACCCGCAGCCGCCGGGTGCGGCCCAGGAGCAGCGCGGCCAGCGTCACGGCCGACGGGCAGACCCCGTACGGCACGAAATGGTGCTCGGCCAGCCAGACCGAGTCGAGGCCCGCCTCCTCGGCGACCTCCGCGGTCCGCACCGCCCGGTGCAGGGCCTCACCCTGTCCCTGGCCCGGGAACTGGGCGGCCAGAACGAACGTACCCACGCGCATCGCCTTCTGCCTCCTTGCGGCCGACGCGTAACTCCCCTCGCACTGGCAACAACGTCTGACACGTGCCATAGGCAACGGCCGTTCATGAAGTTCTTGCGATTTTCGGCTAAGCCCTGCCGGACGGGGCCCGGGGCACCGCGTCGCGGCCCGTAGGCTTGAGGGAACGGTCCGTGTTCCCAGTCCCCGTGAGGTGTGCCCGTGTCCCCGCGCCACAACCGCTCCCGAGGCGGCGAGAAGCCCACCGAGCCGGGCGACCACGGCGACCGGTACGGCGGCGTGCAGCGCACCGAGACCTGGCAGGGCGAGGAGTGGTACGTCCGGCTCGTCGCCGGGGCGAGCGCGCCCGGCAAGCGGTACCGCTGCCCCGGCTGCGACCAGGAGATCCCCGGCGGCGCCCCGCACGTGGTCGCCTGGCCGGAGTACGGCGGAGTGGACGACCGGCGCCACTGGCACAAGGCCTGCTGGAACGCGAAGGACCGCCGCACCAGCAGGGTGCAGCGGTCCCGTAACGCGCCGAAGTACTGAGCCTCCGGGCCCCCTTACACGTCCCGGCTGTTCAGCAGGGCGAAGGCGCCGGCGAGGGCGACCCCCGCCACCCCCGCCATGATCAGCAGCGGCTCCCAGCCCGCCGGGCCCTCGTTGCCGAACGGCGGCTGCGCCGCGTACAGCGCGATCATCTGCGAGGGGATGGCGTAGGTGAGGAGCCACTCCTGTACGGACTTCAGGGCCTCGGAGAACATGAACATGGCCGCCACCAGCGGCAGCAGCAGCAGGCCGATCATCACCGTGATCGCGCCCGCCGAGTGGCGGATCAGCGTTCCGAGCGCCAGCGACAGCAGTCCGAGCATCGCCAGATAGCCGGCCGCTCCGACCGTCGCCCGCAGCCACTCGGCCGCCGTCGGCTCCCGGCCGTCGACGAGGGCGACCTGCCCGGCGCCCACGATCGCGGCGACCACCAGGGTCACCGTGAAGACCAGCAGGAAGAAGACGATCGCCTTCGCCGTGAGCACCCGCGCCCGGCTGGGGCAGGCCGTCAGGGTCGTACGGATCATGCCCGTGCCGTACTCGGACGCGATCGTGAGGACTCCGAGCGTGATCACGCAGATCGAGGCGGGCAGCATTCCGAAGAAGCCGAAGCCGAGCGCGGACTCCTCGCCCATCGGGGCCTCGGAGGCGGAGGCGATCGCCGCCACTCCCAGGCCGATGGCGAGCATCAGCAGGACCATGACGCCGAGCGTCCACAGCGTCGAACGCACCGAGCGGATCTTCGTCCACTCGGAGGCGAGGGCGTCACCGAGATGCGCCCTGCGGACCGGGATGGGGGAGACGTAGGAGTGCGGCGCCGGGGCGTGGTGCGGGGCGGGGGCGGTCATCGGGCGTCCTTGGGGGTGTCGCTCGGCTGAGGGGTGCCCGGCTGCGAGGCCGGAGGGGCGTACGGGCCCGGCACGGGCGGCTGCCCGGGAGTCCCGGCGTACGGGCCCGGCGCGGGAGCCTGGCCGGGAGCCCCGGCGTACGGGTTCTGTCCGGGCGGCGGCGGGGCGTACCAGCCCTGCTGCGGCACGTCCTGGACCACCGGCTGCGGCGGCATCCCGTACCCCGGCTGCCCGGGCTGGAGCGGCGGCTGGAGGTGCGCGAGCCGGTCGTCGGTGGAGCGGTAGTCCACGGCGCCCTGCGTCAGCCGCATGTACGCCTCTTCGAGGGAGGCCTGGTGCGGGGACAGCTCCCAGAGCCGTACGTCCGCGTCGTGGGCGAGGTCGCTGATCCTCGGCAGGGGCAGGCCCGTCACCCGCAGCGCGCCGTCCGGCTCGGACAGCACCTGGCCGCCGGCCTCCATCAGCGCCGCCGACAGCTTCTCCCGCTGCCCCGGATCGGTCCCGGGGGTCCGTACCCGCGCGAAGTCGGCGGAGTTCGCCGAGATGAAGTCCGTGACGCTCATGTCCGCGAGCAGCTGCCCCCGGCCGATCACGATCAGATGGTCGGCCGTCAGGGCCATCTCGCTCATGAGGTGACTGGAGACGAAGACGGTCCGGCCCTCGGCGGCCAGCTTCTTCATCAGGTTCCGGACCCAGAGGATGCCCTCGGGGTCCAGACCGTTGACCGGCTCGTCGAAGAGCAGCACCTGCGGGTCGCCGAGGAGCGCCGCCGCGATGCCGAGCCGCTGGCCCATGCCGAGCGAGAAACCCTTGGAGCGCCGCTTGGCCACGTCCTGCAGACCGACCACGCCCAGGACCTCGTCGACGCGCTGCGCGGGAATGCCGGCGAGCTGCGCGAGCGACAGCAGGTGGGTGCGCGCGCTCCGCCCGCCGTGCACGGCCTTGGCGTCGAGGAGCGCGCCGACCTGCCGGGGCGCGTTCGGCAGCTGCCGGAAGGGGTGGCCGCCGATCGTGACGTGGCCCGCGGTGGGCTGGTCGAGGCCCAGGATCATGCGCATCGTGGTCGACTTGCCGGACCCGTTGGGCCCCAGGAAGCCGGTGACGACACCGGGCCTCACCTGGAAGGAAAGGTTGTACACGGCCGTCTTGGCGCCGTAGCGCTTCGTCAGGCCGACTGCCTCGATCATTGTCCAGCCCCATCGACAGGTCGGTCGCATCCATGTCGGGGCGTGGCGGCCGTCGGCCGGAGCCCCCCGTATGAGCTAGGAGCTTATCGAGCCATTGACGGTTCCGGTGAAACGGGCGAGAACCTCCGGGGGAAACCCAGGCCGCCCCCTACGGGTCAGGCGTCCCGCTTCTTCAGCACCAGATAGCCGCCGAGCAGCGCGGCCCCCACCCAGAGCACCATGATCCCGAGCCCGCCCCACGGGCCGTACGGGGCCTCCTCCGAGTTCAGGGCGTCCGGGACGACCTTCATGATCTTCGCGCCGGCCTGGTCCGGGAAGTACTGGGCCACCTCCTTGGCCTTCGGCACCGCCGCGAGAATGCTGGAGATGAAGAGGAGGAACGGCACCAGGATGCCGAGCGACAGCACCAGCGAGCGCAGCATGGCCGTCACGCCCATGGAGAACAGCGCGATCAGACCCATGTAGAGCCCGGCGCCGAACACCGCGCGCAGCACGTTGTCGTCACTGATCGACGCCCGGTACTCACCGAGCAGCGCCTGCCCCAGGAAGAAGGTGACGAAGCTCGTCGCGAGCCCCACCAGGAAGGCGAGGACTCCCGCCACCGCGATCTTCGAGAAGAGGAAGGTCGCCCGCTGCGGCACGGCCGCGAGCGAGGTGCGGATCATGCCGGAGGAGTACTCGGTCCCCACCACCAGGACACCGAAGACCACCATCGCCAGCTGCCCCAGGATCATCCCGGAGAAGCTGACCAGGGTCGGGTCGAAGGTGAGCCGCTCGGCCTCGCTCAGCTCGTCGAAGGTGGCCTTCACCAACGCGCTCAGTCCCGCGCCCATCGCCACCGTGACGAGGAAGGCGCTCGCCAGCGTCCAGACGGTCGACGACACCGTCCGGATCTTGGTCCACTCGGACTGCAGGACCGCGGATGCCGCTGCCATCGTTCACGCTCCCTGGGAGGTCGTCTTGCCCCACTGGGGGCCGGGCGCCGCAGCGCCGCCGTGTACGTCCGTGCCGTGCGCGTGGTACTCCACCGCACCGGCCGTCATCTGCATGAAGGCCTCTTCGAGCGAGGCGCGCTGCGGGCTCAGCTCGTGCAGGACGAGCCCGTGCCCCGCCGCCAGTTCGCCCAGCTCCTCGGTCGTCGCCCCATCCACCTCGAGGGTGCCGTTGCCCGCCTCGACCGCGACGAACCCGTTGGCGTGCAGCACGTCCCTGAGCCGCTCCTGCTGCGGCGAACGCAGCCGCGCGTAACTCCGGGAATTCTGCTGGATGAAATCCGCCATCGACGTGTCGGCCAGCAGCTTTCCCTGCCCGATCACGATCAGATGATCGGCCGTCAGCGCCATTTCACTCATCAGATGGCTGGAAACGAAGATCGTCCGGCCCTCGGCCGCCAACGCCTTCATCAGATTGCGGATCCAGTGAATTCCTTCGGGATCCAGCCCGTTGACCGGTTCGTCGAACATCAGGATCTCGGGATCGCCGAGCAGCGCGGACGCGATCCCGAGCCGCTGCCCCATGCCGAGCGAGAAACTCTTCGACTTCTTCCTCGCGACCGGCGTCAGACCCACCAGGTCGAGCACCTCGCCCACCCGGCGCTCCGGGATGCGGTTCGACTGCGCGAGACACAGCAGGTTGTTGTACGCCGAGCGGCCGCCGTTCATCGCCTTGGCGTCGAGCAGCGCCCCGATGTACTTCAGCGGCTCCGCCAGCTCCCGGTAGTGCTTGCCGTCGATCCGGACCGTCCCGCTCGTCGGGTTGTCCAGATCCAGCATCATCCGCATCGTCGTCGACTTGCCCGCCCCGTTCGGCCCGAGGAAGCCGGTGACCACACCAGGACGCACCTGGAAGGAGAGATGGTCGACCGCGATCTTCGCCCCGTAACGCTTGGTCAGGCCCTCAAGCTCGATCATGCGTACCAACCTACGGGCGCGCAAAACCCCCCGCCACCGGAATGACAGGGGGTTTCGGGCAACGCTACGCAGTTGTTACCGGGTGTGCATCCGCTACCCGGAGTGCGTGTGCCACCAGGTGCGTCAACGGGACTGCTGGGCCGGGACGCCGGCCGCGCGCTCGTCGTCGATCGGGGAGCCGGCCGCCGCCACCGCGGCACCGGTCAGCGTCGCCAGCATCTCGCGGACGTTGGTCAGCTGCGCGTTGATCGAGTCCCGGCGGTTCGTCAGGGCCGCCAGCTCGCGCTCCGACTCGCTGCGGATCCGGTCGGCCTTCGCGTTCGCGTCGGCCACGATGTCCTCGGCCTGGCGCTGCGCGGTCTCGACCGTCTGACGGGCCCGGCGCTCCGCGTCCGTACGCAGCTTCTCGGCCTCCAGACGGAGCTGCTCGGCGCGGTGCTCGATCTCCGCGAGGCGCTTCTCGGCCTTCGCCTGACGCGAGGCCAGGTCACGCTCCGACTGCTCGCGGCGCTTCGCCAGGTTCGTCTCGAAGTCCGCGGCGGCCTGGGCGGCCTTGGCGCGGGTCTCCTCGAAGAGGGCGTCCGCCTCCTCGCGCTTCGACTGCGCGTCCTTCTGCGCCTCGGCACGCAGCGAGTTGGCCTCGCCCTGCGCCTTCTCGACGATCCGGACGCCCTCGTCCTCGGCCTTCGACTTGCGCTCGGCCGAGAACGACTCCGCGTCGTTGCGCACCTGCTGGGCCGCCGACTCGGCCAACTCGCGGTGCTGCTCGGCGGCGCGACGGGCCTCCTCACGCAGGTCCTTCGCCTCCTCCTCGGCGAGCCGGAGGATCTTCTCGACCCGGGCGCCGAGCCCCGCGTACGACGGCTCGGCGTCGGTGACCTGCGCCTGCGCGTTCTGCGTCTCGAGGTGGAGCTCCTCGATGCGCTTCTCCAGAGAGGTGATGCGGGACAGAGCACTGTCACGGTCGGAAACGAGCTTGGTAATGCGGTCGTCCACCTGACCGCGGTCGTAACCGCGCCGCACGAGCTCGAAGCCGAAGGGGGAGGATGTGTCGCTCATGGGTTTCCTGTCGAATGAGACCGGTGAGGTGTTAGAGGGAATCCTAGGGGCCGAAGCGGCGTGTCATCGAGCGTATGCCCGTTTGATCTGGAGAATGTCCAGCCTTTTGAGTGGCTAGCCGTCCTGGGGCTTGCCACCCGAACGAGTGGACCCCGCTGAAGCGCCCGCCGCCGCGGTGGACTTCGTACCCGCAGAAGGAGTCTCGAAAGACTCCAACGCCTCCAGGACGTCCTGGACACGGGAGATCTCGGCATTGATGTCCTTGCGACGGCGCACGAGCACCTCCAGTTCGCGCTGGCCCTCCTCGATCGTCTTCTCGGCCTCGGCCTGTGCCTCGGCCCTGATCCGCTCGGCCTCCGCCTTGATGCCCTCGGCCTCCGCGACGAGCGAGGCCTTCTTCTGCTCGGCCTCCTTGAGGAGCGCCTCCGCCTTGCGGACCGCGGCGATACGGACCTTGCTCGCCTCCGAACTCGCCTCGGAGACCAGCTCCTTCGCCTTCTCCTCGGCCTCGGCACGCTGCTCCGTCGCGGCCGTCACCAGCTTGTCGACCCGCTCGCCCGCCGTCTTCATCTGCTCGGCGCTCTCACGGCGCGCCCGCTCGTGCAGCTCCTCGATCTCGCCCTCGATCCGGCTCCGCAGCTCCTCGGCCCGGTCCCTTATGGCCGTCGCGTCGCCGCGCGCCCCGACCAGGAGCTCGTCCGCGTCCGTACGGGCCTTCTCCACCAGCGAGTTGCCCTCGACGGTGGCCTCGGCGACGATCCGCTCGGCCTCCTTGCGGGCCGCGCCGACCATCGTGTCCGCCTGCGTCTCGGCCTCGGTGGTGGCGCGCAGCGCCTCCTCCTGGGCCTTGGCCATGAGCTGGTCCGCCTGCTCGGCCGCGTCCGAACGCTTCCGGGCCCCGGCCTCCCGCGCCTCGTCGAGCGTGCGGTCCGCCTCCTCGCGGGCCTCCGACCGCATCTGCTCGGCCGCCGCCTCGGCGTCCGCCTTCAGCCGCTCCGACTCGGCACGGATCCGCTCGGCGTCCCGCTGCGCGGAACCCACCGTCGTCTCCGCCTCGGCGCGCGCGTCCGCGGTGACCGCGTCGGCGAGCTCGCCCGCCTCACGGGTGACCCGCTCGGCCTCCGCGTTCGTCTCACGGGTGAGCCGCTCGGCCTCGCTGGTGGCCTTCGCGAGGAGCGCGTCGGCCTGTTCGGCGGCGTCGGAACGGCGCTTGTCGGCGGCCTTGCGGGCCTCGTCGAGGACCTGCTCGCCGTCGGCGATCGCCGCCGTCCGCAGCGCCTCCGCGTGCGCCTCGCCCTCGGCCTTGACCTGCTCGGCCTCGGTACGGAGCCGCCGGGCGTCCTGCTCGGTGGTCTCCATGAGCTCGATCGCCTCCGCGGTGAGCCGCTCGGCCTCGCTCGTCGCCTTCGCGAGCAGCGCGTCGGCCTGCTCGGCGGCGTCGGAACGGCGCTTGTCCGCGGCCTTGCGGGCCTCGTCCAGGACCTGCTCCGCCTCGGCGGCGATCCGGTCCGCCTCCGCGCGCGCCTCGCCGACCACCGACTCGGCACGCTCGGCGGCCTCCGAACGGATCCGGTTCGCGTCCTCCCGGGCGTCCGCCCGGGTGCGGGCCGCGTCCTGCTCGGCCGAGGCGAGCGAATCCGTCGCCTCGGTCCGTACCCGCTGCGCGTACTCCGCGGTGTCCGTCCGCAGCTTCTCCGCCTCGGCGATCGCGTCCGTGACCGTCCGCTCGGCCAGCGCCTTCGCGGCCTCCGTCTCCTCCTGGGCGCGCGCCCGGACCCGGCCGGCGTCCTCGGTCGCCCGCTCCCGCTCCTCGTGCGCGTCGGCGCGGACCCGGTCCGCCTCCTCCTGCGCCTCGGAACGCGTCCGCTCCGCCGCGTGCTCGGCGGCGCTGCGCAGCCCGGCGATCTCCTCCTCGGCCTGCTCGCGCAGACCCGCCACCGAGTCCCGTACCTCCTGGGCGGTGTGCTCGGCCGCGGTGACCATCTCGGTCGCCCGCGTGTCCGCCTCCTCGACCAGGCGCTGCGCCTCGACCTGCGCGTCCTCGACCCGCTTGCGGGCGGCGGCGAGCAGCTCCTCCGACTGCTCGCGGGCGACCTCGCGCTCCCGGCCGGCCTCGGATCGGGCCGACTCGAGGGTCGACTCGGCCTCCCGGCGGCGCCGTACGGCCTCCTCCTGCGCGGCGGCGAGCGCCTCCGCGGCCTCGGCCGCGACCCGCTCGGCGGCTGCCGCCGCCTCGGCCCGCACCCGGTCGGCGGTCTCCTGGGCCTCCGACCGCAGCCGCTCGGCCTCCTCGGCGGCCTCCGAGCGGAGCCGTACCGCGGCGCTCTCCGCCTCCGTACGCGTGGTGGAAGCGTCCGATGCGGCCTCGCCGCGCAGCCGCTCGGCCTCCTGCTCGGCCTGCTCCTGGAGGGTACGGATCCGCTCGGCGGCCTCGGCCCGCAGCCGTTCCGTCTCCTCGGCGGTCTCGCGGCGGATCCGCTCGCTCTCGGCGCGCGCGTCGGTGAGCTCCTCGCCGGCCGCCGCCACCTTCGCCTCGGCGTCGGCGTGCAGCCGGGTCAGCTCCTCGGCGGCCTCCGCGCGGCGCGCCTCCGCGGCCCGCTCGGCGTCCGCGCGCAGCCCGGCGGCGGCCTTCTCGGCCGCGTCCTTGACCGACTCGGCCTGCTCCTCGGCCTCGGCGCGCAGCCGCTCGGCCTCAGCCCGGGTGCGCTCCAGCGTCTCCTCGGCCTGCGTCCGGAGCGTCTGGGCGCGCTCCATGGCCTCCGACTTGACCCGCTCGCTCTCGGCCCCGGCCTTGGTGCGCAGCCCGTCGGCGTCCGTACGGGCCTTGGTGAGGAGCTCCTCGGCGGTCCTCGCCGCCTCCTCGATCTGCTGGACGGCCTCACGGCGCGCCTCGCCGCGGATCCGCTCGCCCTCGTCGATGGCCTCGGCGCGCAGCTGCTCGGCCTCGCCGCGCAGCCGGCGCGCCTCCTCCTGGAGCTCGACCGTCTTGGCGCGGTACTCCTTGGTGTCGTCCTTCGCCGAGCCGAGCAGCTCGTCGGCCTGCTCCTCGGCCTGGGCGCGCAGCCGGTCGGCCTCGGTCTCGGCCTCGCGGCGGACCCGCTCGGCCTCCTCGGACGCCTTGCGGGTGGTCTCCCGGGCGTCCTCGGACGCCTTGGTGAGGATCTCCTCCGCGTTGCGGGCGGCCTTGGCGAGCGCGGCGGCCGAGTCCTCGGCGGCGGCCGTACGGGCCTTCTCCGATGCCTCCGTGACGAGCTTCTCCGCCTCGGCGGTCGCCTCGCGCAGCTTCTCCTCGGCCTCGGCCTTGAGGGCCTCGGCGTCCTTGGTGGCCTCGCCGACGAGCCGGGCGATCTCCGTCTTCGCGGTGCGGGTGCGCTGCTCGTTGACCGACTCGGCGGAGGCGAGCTGCCGGGCGGCGGTGTCCTTGGCCTCGGCGAGGGCCTTCTCGGCCTCGGCGCGGGCGACCCGGAGCTTCTCCTCGGCCTCCTGCATCCGCTGCTCGGCGGCGCGGGACAGCTCGGTGGCCTGGCGGCGGGCCTGGTCGGTCTCCGCGGTGGTGGTCGAGCGGAGCTGCTCGGCGTGGCTCGTGGCCTCCTGCGCCTGGCTGGACGCGGCGGCCAGGAGGCGCTCGGCGTCCTTGCGGGCGCGCAGCAGAATCGCTTCGGCCTCGGCGCGGGCCGCCTCGGCGTCGGCGCCGACCCGGCGGCTGGTCTCCTCGGCGAGCCGGGTGGCCTCGGCGCGGGCGGCGGCGAGCGACTGCTCGGCCTCCGCGCGGGACTCCTCCATGAGACGGCGGGCCTGGGCCTCCGTACGGGCGCGGAGCTGCTCGGCCCAGGCGACGTTCTCGTTGACGTGCGCCTCGACGGTCTGCCGGCGCTCGTTGAGCTCCTGGTCCAGCTGCTGGCGCCGCTGGACCGCCTCGTTGTGCAGCTCGGCCTGGAGCCGGGCCTGGTGCTCGGCGTGCTCCTGGAGGATGCGCTGCGTCTGCGCCCTGGCCTCGCGCAACTCGCGCTCGGCGTCCTGGCGCAGCTGCTCCGCCTGCGCCTGCGCGTTCCGCAGCATCTGCTCGGCCTGGTAGCCGATGTCGGCGCTGTCGTACGCGGGTCGGGACGCGATGGTGCGCCGCGCCTCGTGGAGCTTGGCGCGCAAGACCTCGACCTGGTATCCGAGGTCCTCGGCGTGCTGGACGGCCTTCTCGCGCTCGGTCTTCAGCCGGTCCATCTCGGCTTCGAACCTGGCGAGATGGTCGTCTTCAGCTCGGTGGCTCTCCTGGCGTTCGTAGCCCCGCACTGCGCGGTCCATCCGTCCCCTGGTCGCAACACTCCAACGAGCACGCCCTCACGGCCGAGGACGGACCCCCGGGGGATCGTGACAGATCGGACGACCCCGACATCCCGACTTCGGTGCCGCACGGAGCGGCCCCGACCGGCCCCGGCCCGGAGTCGCCCACTCTACCGGGCCAGGAATCCGGAGGTCAGTGCTCCACTGAGGAGTGGTCAGCCGACGGCTCGGCCGAGGTGACCAGTTCCGTGAGCACGCCGTGGCAGTCCTTGGGGTGGAGGAAGGTGATCCGGGAGCCCATGGAGCCGATCCGCGGCTCGTCGTAGAGGACCCGGACGCCCTTGGAACGGATGTCGCCGGCAGCGCTGTCCACGTCCGCCGTACCGAAGGCGATGTGGTGCACGCCCTCGCCGTTCTTGGCGAGCCACTTGCCCACCGCCGAGTCCTCCCTGGTCGGCTCCAGGAGCTGGAGGTACGAGGCTCCGCCGTCCGAGGTGTCGTTGATCTTCAGCATGGCCTCGCGGACGCCCTGCTCCTCGTTGACCTCGGAGTGGAAGACCTCGAAACCGTACGTGGCACGGTAGAACTCGACAGTCTTGTCCAGGTCGAAACAGGCGATCCCGATGTGGTCGATTCGCGTCAGCATGCCTCCAGTGCAACGCCGGGACGGTGGTTACGCAACGTGCGCGCCGTCACACCGACTGGCCGGTGACCCGGCGCGGCGCCGCTCAGTACATTGGCGGTAAACCCTCGTTCACTTCTCATCCCTAGGGGCCGTGCCTCATGTCTGGAACGACCGGTACCACCTCAGTGATCGTCGCGGGCGCCCGCACGCCCATGGGTCGCCTGCTCGGCTCGCTCAAGTCCTTCTCGGGCGCGGAGCTCGGCGGCTTCGCCATCAAGGCCGCCCTCGACCGGGCCGGCATCGGCGGCGACCAGGTCCAGTACGTGATCATGGGCCAGGTGCTCCAGGCGGGCGCCGGGCAGATCCCCGCCCGCCAGGCCGCCGTCAAGGCCGGCATCCCGATGAGCGTCCCGGCCCTCACCATCAACAAGGTGTGTCTGTCGGGTCTCGACGCCATCGCCCTCGCCGACCAGCTCATCCGCGCCGGTGAGTTCGACATCGTCGTCGCCGGCGGCCAGGAGTCGATGACCAACGCCCCGCACCTGCTCCCGAAGTCCCGTGAGGGCTTCAAGTACGGCGCGATCGAGATGCTCGACTCCATGGCGTACGACGGCCTCACGGACTCCATGGAGGGCATCGCCATGGGCGAGTCCACCGAGAAGCACAACACCCGCCTGGGCATCAAGCGGCCCGAGCAGGACGAGATCGCCGCCCTCTCGCACCAGCGCGCCGCCGCCGCCCAGAAGAACGGCATCTTCGAGGCCGAGATCACCCCGGTCGAGATCCCGCAGCGCAAGGGCGACCCGGTCGTCTTCGCCAAGGACGAGGGCATCCGCGCGGAGACCACCGCCGAGTCCCTCGGCAAGCTCCGCCCCGCCTTCGCCAAGGACGGGACGATCACCGCCGGCACCTCCTCGCAGATCTCCGACGGCGCCGCCGCCGTCGTCGTCATGAGCAAGGCCAAGGCCCAGGAGCTGGGCCTTCAGTGGATCGCCGAGATCGGCGCCCACGGCAACGTGGCCGGCCCCGACAACTCGCTCCAGTCGCAGCCGTCCAACGCGATCCGGCACGCCCTGAAGAAGGAGGGCCTGGGCGTCGAGGACCTCGACCTGATCGAGATCAACGAGGCCTTCGCCGCGGTCGCCGTGCAGTCAATGAAGGACCTCGGCGTTACCCCCGAGAAGGTGAACGTCAACGGTGGCGCCATCGCCCTCGGCCACCCGATCGGCATGTCCGGCGCCCGTGTGGTGCTCCACCTGGCCCTGGAGCTCAAGCGGCGCGGCGGCGGCGTCGGCGCGGCCGCCCTGTGCGGCGGTGGCGGCCAGGGCGACGCGCTGATCGTGCGCGTCCCCGGCAACGGCAAGTAAGCACCCGGCTCAGGCAAGGAGCAAGCGCAGATGGTGGACGTCCCCGAACTCGTCGCCCAGGCACGGGAGGGCCGGCCGCGGGCCGTGGCCCGGCTGATCTCCCTCGTCGAGGGGGCGTCCCCGCAGCTGCGCGAGGTGATGGCGGCCCTCGCGCCGCTCACCGGCGGCGCGTACGTGGTGGGTCTGACGGGCTCGCCGGGCGTCGGCAAGTCCACGTCGACGTCCGCGCTCGTCTCCGCCTACCGGCGGGCCGGCAAGCGGGTCGGCGTCCTGGCCGTCGACCCGTCCTCGCCGTTCAGCGGGGGAGCGCTCCTCGGTGACCGGGTCCGGATGTCGGAGCACGCCTCCGACCCCGGCGTCTACATCCGGTCCATGGCGACCCGCGGCCATCTGGGCGGGCTCGCCTGGTCCGCCCCGCAGGCCATCCGCGTCCTGGACGCGGCCGGCTGCGAGGTGATCCTCGTGGAGACCGTCGGCGTCGGGCAGTCCGAGGTCGAGATCGCCTCCCAGGCCGACACCTCGGTCGTCCTCCTCGCGCCGGGCATGGGCGACGGGATCCAGGCCGCGAAGGCGGGCATCCTGGAGATCGGCGACGTGTACGTGGTCAACAAGGCCGACCGGGACGGCGCGGACGCCACCGCCCGCGAGCTCAACCACATGCTGGGGCTCGGCGAGGCACGCGGCCCCGGCGACTGGCGGCCGCCGATCGTCAAGACGGTCGCGGCGCGCGGCGAGGGCATCGACGAGGTCGTGGAGGCCCTGGAGAAGCACCGTGCCTGGATGGAGGAGCACGGGGTCCTCGCGGAGCGCCGCAGGACCCGTGCCGCGCGCGAGGTCGAGACCATCGCGGTCACGGCCCTGCGCGAGAAGATCGGCGACCTGCACGGCGACCGGCGCCTCGACGCGCTCGCGGAGCGGATCGTGGCGGGCGGCCTCGACCCGTACGCGGCCTCCGACGAACTGGTCGCGAGCCTGACGGGCAACTGAGGCACGCGGACGGACGAGTGAGGGCCTCCCCGGTCACCCGGAGAGGCCCTCACTCGTGTGCGTACGCGTCTGCGTCTATGTCAGGTCACGGCTTGCCGCGCCGTCCGCGCAGCTGCTCGGCGACCGGCTTCAGGGACTGGTGGAGGTCGCCGAGGGCGTCCCCGCCGATCTGGTCGATGAAGTGCCTGCGCACCGACTCGACGTGGTGCGGGGCGACCTTCCGCATGGTCTCCATGCCGTCGTCGGTGAGGACGGCGTACAGCCCGCGCCGGTCGGACTCGCAGTTCTCACGCCGGACGAGCCCGGCGTTCTCCATCCGGGTGATCTGGTGCGAGAGCCGGCTCTTCGACTGGAGGGTGGCCGCGGCCAGATCGCTCATGCGCAGCCGCCGCTCCGCCGACTCCGAGAGGTTCACCAGGATCTCGTAGTCGTTCATCGTCAGGCCGAAGGGCTGGAGATCCCTCTCCAGCTGGTACGTCAGCATCCTCTGGACGTCCAGGAACGTGCGCCAGGCGCACTGCTCGCCGTCGGTGAGCCACGGGGTGGCGGTCTCGGTCTCCATATATGGATTCTACCTAAGAAGTTGAATGCTTGACGAAATCTGGGAGCGCGCGTTCGAGTGCGTCACACTCCGCAGACTACCGCTCACAGACCGAAGCGACGCTGGAGGTCCCCCAGCTGGCCGGGAAGACGCGGTGCCGAGCCCGGGGCCCCCTGGCCGGAACCGTGCCCTCCGTGGCCGCCCGGAACGCCCGCCTGGGCCGGGGGCCCGCCGATCGCCCGGTCCGCCATCAGCATCTCCGTCGACTGGAGCAGCACCGTGCCCGCGCCCACGAACTCGAACTGGTGCTCCTCGCCCGAGGTGCCGCCGAGGCCCGTCAGGGCCCGTACGCCGCCCATCACGCCCGTCATGTAGCCGTGGTCGTAGTGGTGGCACGGCGACGGGCAGTCCGCCCAGCCCACCAGGGCCTGCGGGTCCACCCGCATCGGCGGCTCCATGAAGACCACGGGACCGTTCGACGCGGCCACGAACTTGCCCGTGCCGATCAGCGTCACGAAGCCCGGCACGATCGACTGCTTCAGGGCGAGCGTCGGCTGGTAGGCGAGCAGGTTCCCCGAACGGATCGTCAGGTTGCCCTGGTCCAGGTCGAACGAGTTCACGTCGAAGGCCCGGTCCGCCAGCAGCATCTTCCCGCTGCCCTCGGCCACCACCCAGTCGCTCGCGTGCAGCGGCGAGTGGAACGACGTCCGGACCAGGCGGTCCAGCCGCCCGTGCCCGATGCCGTTGAACTCGATCCGCCCGTAGTAGGCGATCATCTTGCCCTTCTGCAGGAACCACTGGGAGCCCTTCAGCTCCACGCAGAAGGTGTACGGGTTCACGTTGTCGTCCGACGGAAGGGTCGCCGGGTCGTGGATCACCGGGGTGCTCACAGCTTCTCCTCCGAGGCCTGGACGTACACCGCGCCGCTGCCGCTCAGCTCCAGCTGGAACGCCTCGCCCGAGCCGCGCCCCACCATGTCGCGCCAGCCCAGCGCGGTGGACAGCTTGTTCCGTACGTCGCCGTGGTGGGCCACGTACGCCTGCGGGTCGACGTGGACCGGGCGGCCCGGGGTGATCGGCAGCTCGATGACGCCGCCGTGGGCCATGACGGCCACCGCGCCGTGGCCCTTGAGGGTGGTCGTGAAGAGGCCCTGGCCGGTGACCTGGCCGCGGACCATGCCCATGACCCCGCCCTGCGAGCCCATGAACATCGTGCCCTGTTCGAGCGTGCCGTCGAAGGCGAGCAGCCGGTCGGCCTCCACGTACAGGGTGTCGCCGGTCAGGCCGATCACCTGGATGTGGTGGCCGCCGTGCCCGAACATCACCGTGCCGTTGCCCTCGACGGTCATCAGCGGCGTCGCCTCGCCGGCCACCCGGCGGCCGATCATCGACATCAGGCCGCCCTGACCGCCCGCCGTGTTCGGCGTGAAAGTGACGTCGCCGCGGTACGCGAGCATCGCGCCGCGCTGGCTGAACATCCGCTGCCCGGGGATGACGGTCGCCTCGACCATCTTCGAGTTGATCTCGCGGAACGGCATCAGACGTCGCCCCCGATCGTGTTCCGCTCGCTGGGCTGGACGTACACGAGTCCGTCGCCCTCGAAGCGGATCTGGAACGCCTCGCCGCCGCCCTCGCCCATGAAGGTGCGGAAGGTCACACCGGACTGGAAGTGCTGCTGGAGGTTGCCCTGGTGCGCGATGTACGCGCCGGGGTCGACCTGGAGCGGGTACTGCGGGGTCACCCGCAGCACGACCGCCGGGCCGTCGGACATGAGCGCCGCCTGGCCCGTGCCCTCGACCGTGGTCGTGAACAGGCCGTTGCCGGTGGCGCCGCCGCGCAGACCCGTGAAGGTCGTACCGGTGCGCAGCCCCGCGTCGGTGCAGAGCAGATTGCTCGCCTCGACCCAGAGCTTCTCGCCGTGCAGGCTGACGAGGTTGATCTCGGAGGCCCGGTCGGCGAACCAGCAGGTCCCCTGGCCGCGTACCTCCATCACCTCCATCTGCTCGCCGGTGAGCCGGCGGGTCACCATGCCGCGCAGGCCCTCACCGCCGCCACTCATCTTCTTGAACGCCATCTGGCCGTCGTAGGCGACCATCGAGCCGTTCTTCGCCTTGACGGCGTCGCCTGTCATCGAGACGGCGAGCACCTTGCTGCCTTGGAGTCGGAACGTTGCCACCCGTTGAAGGTACTGGGGACCCGGATAAAGAGACAGCAAAGTCGGCGTGCACAATGGACGGGCCCTTGTGCATCCGTTCACAAGATCCCGTCACACGATCGAACGAAGGTGACCCCTCCGTGGACATCAAGACCGCCTCCTCCCTCCACCGGCTCCGGCTCGTCTCCGCGCCGGAGGCCGTCTCCTTCCTGCTCCTGCTGGTCTGCTCGGTGCTCAAGCGGACGACGGACTTCAACGCGGTGCCGGTCATGGGTGCGATCCACGGCGTGCTGTTCATCCTCTACGTCCTGTTCTGGCTGGACGCCTGGAACCGCACCAAGTGGAGCTTCGGCACCGCCGCCGTGTACTTCGCCCTCTCGGTGCTGCCGTTCGGCGGCTTCTACGCCGAGCGGAAGCTGAAGCGCGAGGCCGAGGCCGCGGTCATCGCCTCCCGCGCCCGCGCGGAGAGCGCGGTGCAGGCGTGATCGTCGCGTTCTCGGTCACCCCGCTGGGTGTGGGGGAGGAAGTCGGCGAGTACGTCGCCGAGGCCGTCCGGGTCGTCCGCGAGTCAGGCCTCCCGAACCGCACCGACGCCATGTTCACCTCCGTCGAAGGTGACTGGGACGAGGTCATGGACGTCGTGAAGCGTGCCGTCGCCGCCGTGGAGGCCCGCGCGCCGCGCGTCTCCGTGGTCATGAAGGCCGACATCCGCCCCGGTGTGACGGACGGTCTGACCTCGAAGGTCGAGACCGTGGAGCGCCACCTCGGCGCCTGACACCCCGTACGGAACGAGACCCCGGCCCTGCTCCAGGACCGGGGTCTCGCGCCGTCCCGCGCCCCGGCCGGCCGTACCCGGCAAAAACCCTCACTCGGACGACTCCAGTCGACACGCCGAACGATGTCCCCTTTTGTTGGGGTATCGACACGTTCGACGACAGCTGGAGGCACCGTGCGGCCGGGAGGCTACGACTACGACACCTACAGCCGACTCGCCGGCCCGCTCACCGAACCGGACCCGGCGGCCTACACGGTGCAGTACCGAAGTCTGCTCGCGAAGGAGCCGCACCGAATACGAGCCGTCCTCCTCATGAGCCTCGCGCCGCTCCTCTCGGCGCTGCTCCTCGCCTACCTCGTCTGGCCCAGCCACTGGACCGTCCGCGAGGGCGGCGACCCCTGGCTCGTCCACCTCGACACCGCGATGCTCGTGTCGATCGGCCTCATCTGCTTCTTCATGCTGGTGAACGTCACGTCGATCGCCCACGCCACCATGGTCGCCCGCGACCCGATACCCGTGTACGCCGAGCCGGGCACCCGCGTCGCCTTCCTCACCACGTACGTCCCGGGCAAGGAACCGCTCTCCATGGTCCGCGGCACCCTCGAAGGCGCCACCAGGCTGCGGCACGAGGGGAAGCTCGACGTCTGGCTCCTCGACGAGGGCGACTCCGACGAGGCCAAGGCCCTCTGCGCCGAACTGGGCGTCCGCCACTTCACCCGCGCCGGCGTCCCCGAGTGGAACCGCAAGAAGGGCGTGCACAAGGCGAAGACCAAGCACGGCAACTACAACGCCTGGATCGCCATGCACGGCGACGCCTACGACTACTTCGCCTCCGTCGACACCGACCACGTCCCGCTCCCCAACTTCCTGGAGCGGATGCTCGGCTACTTCCGCGACCCCGACATCGCCTTCGTCGTCGGACCGCAGGTCTACGGCAACTACACCAACCTCGTCACCAAGGCCGCCGAGTCCCAGCAGTTCCTCTTCCACGCCCTCATCCAGCGCGCCGGGAACCGCTACCACGCCCCCATGTTCGTCGGCACGAACAACGTCGTCCGGATCTCCGCCATCAAGCAGATCGGCGGCCTGTACGACTCGATCACCGAGGACATGGCCACCGGCTTCGAGCTGCACCGCAGGAAGAACCCGGGCACCGGCCACTACTGGCGCTCCGTCTACACCCCCGACGTCCTCGCGGTCGGCGAGGGCCCGGCCTCCTGGACGGACTTCTTCACCCAGCAGCTGCGCTGGTCCCGTGGCACGTACGAGACCATCGTCAAGCAGTACTGGAAGGCCCCCTTCCGAACCCCGCCGGGGCGCTTCCTCAACTACACCCTGATGCTCGTCTACTACCCGATGACGGCCATCAACTGGCTCCTGGGCATCCTCAGCGGCGTCCTCTACCTCTGGTTCGGCGCCTCCGGCACCCAGGTCTCCACCTCGGTGTGGCTGATGATCTACAGCGACGCCGTCGCCCTCCAGATCTGCCTCTACCTGTGGAACCGGCGGCACAACGTCTCCCCCCACGAGCCCGAGGGCTCCGGCGGCCTCGCCGGCATGGCGATGTCCGCGCTCTCCGCCCCGATCTACCTCAAGTCGCTCGGCTCGGCGGTCCTCCGCACCCGCGGCCGCTTCGTCGTCACCCCCAAGGGCGGCGCGGCCAGCCCCGACCGGGTCCTCACCTTCCGTATCCACCTCTACTGGGCGGCGGTCCTCGTCGTCTCGCTCGCCGCCTCCGTGTACTACGGGCACACCCACGCGGCCATGCGCACCTGGGCCGCCCTCGCCCTCGTCATCGCCCTCGCCCCGGTCTCCGTCTGGGCCTGGACGACCTTCCGGGAGCGGCGTGTCCTGCGGGTCCGCGAGCACGCCCGGGCCCGCGCCCGTGCCCGCGGTCTCGCCGACGCCCGCGAAGGGGTCGAGGTCCGGGCCGCCGCCGCCCTCCCGCCCACCCCCGCCGCCCCGGCCCCCACGACGACCGGAGGGAACTGAGCCATGGCCTACCGGCCGTCCCCCAAGTTCAAGAAGACACTGCTCGGCGGCGGCGCGGTCGTCGTCCTCGCGGCGCTCAACGCCCCCGCCGCCGTCTCCTTCGCCGAGGAGAAGTACCACGCGTACAAGATCGCCCAGCCCGGCTACAAGCGGGCCTTCGGCTCCTGGGCGCCGGTGAACGTCCCCGCCCCGTACAGCGTCAACGCCATCCACGCGGCCCTGCTGCACACCGGCAAGGTGCTGCTCATCGCCGGCTCCGGAAACAGCCAGAAGAGCTTCGACGCCGGGACCTTCGACACCGTCCTCTGGGACCCGGTGAAGAACACCTTCAAGAAGATCCCCACCCCCGAGGACTTCTTCTGCGCAGGCCACACCCAGCTCCCCGACGGGCGGCTGCTCGTCGCCGGCGGCACCGCGCGGTACGAGATCCTCAACGGCGAGGTGAAGAAGGCCGGCGGCGGCATGCGGGTCAAGAACGAGAACCCCGACAAGGCGGTCACCCTGAAGAAGGGCACCGTCTTCCGTTCGCCGTCGGGGGTCGAGTACGTCTCCAAGTTCGACGTGACCGTCCCCAAGGCGAAGCGCGAGTTCGAGATCTCGTACTTCAACAGCGGCCAGATGAAGCCCTGGGAGACGAAGGTCACCGCCGCCGAGGCGCGGGTCTTCGTCGAGGCCCGCGAGGAGGGCCCGCAGGCCCTCACCACCGAGGCCGCGCAGTACGAGGTCGTCGGCCTCAAGGGCGACGCCGCCGACGACGTCTACGGCCTCGCGCAGAAGCTCACCACCGAGAAGCAGGACTTCCAGGGCATCAAGAGCGCCTACGAGTTCGACCCGAAGGCGGAGAAGTACATCCCGGTCGCCCCCATGAAGGACGCCCGCTGGTACCCCACCCTCGTCACCCTGGAGGATGGAAAGGTCCTCGCCGTCTCCGGCCTCAACGACGTCGGCGACGTCGTCCCCGGCGACAACGAGATCTACGACCCCGCCACCAAGAAGTGGTCCAAGGGCCCCTTCCGTTACTTCCCCACCTACCCGTCCCTCTTCCTCACCAAGGGCGGCAAGCTCCTCTACAGCGGCTCCAACGCCGGTTACGGCCCCGCCGAGAAGGGCCGCGAGCCGGGCCTGTGGGACCTGAAGAAGAACTCCTTCACCAAGCTCTCCGGACTCACCGACCCCGACCAGCTGGAGACCTCCGCCTCCCTGCTGCTGCCCCCCGTCCAGAACCAGAAGGTCATGGTCCTCGGCGGCGGCGGGGTCGGCGAGTCGTCCAAGTCCACCGCCCGCACCTCCATCATCGACCTCTCCAAGGACAGCCCCGTCTTCACGGACGGGCCGTCGCTCCCACAGGGCACCCGCTATCTCAGCAGCGTCCTGCTGCCCGACGACACGGTCTTCACCACCGGCGGCTCGGAGGACTACCGCGGCCGCAGCGGCAGCGACATCCTCAAGGCGCAGTTCTACGACCCGAAGGCCAACGCCTTCGCCGAGGCCGCCGAGCCCACCGTCGGCCGCAACTACCACTCCGAGGCGCTGCTGCTGCCCGACGGCCGGGTCGCCACCTTCGGCTCCGACCCGCTCTTCGACGACAAGGACAACACCAGGCTCGGCACCTTCGAACAGCGCATCGAGGTCTTCACCCCGCCCTACCTCCACAAGGCGGGCGACGACCGGCCCGTCCTCGGAGCGGGCTCGCGGGAACTCGACCGGAACGGCCGCGCCACCTTCAGGACCGAGGACGCCGACCGGATCGTGAAGGCCCGGCTGATGCGGCCCAGCGCCGTCACCCACACCACGGACGTCGAGCAGCGGTCCGTGGAACTGAAACTGACGAAGGCCAAGGACGGGTCGAGCATCACCGTCGACGTACCGAAGGACCGGACCCTCGTACCGCCCGGCTGGTACATGCTCTTCGTCACCGACGCGAAGGGCATCCCGTCCGAGGCGAAGTGGATCCAGGTGGACTGACGTACGAGGGTCAGGCCTTCGCCCTGCGCGCCAGGCCCAGGGCGTAGTCCGGCCACCAGGTCCCGGCCGCAGGGCCGCCCCGGCACTGGCCGTCCGAGTCGCCGGGCCGCTTGATCCACAGATACGCGTCGACCAGCGCGTCCCCGGTCCGGTCCGTCGGCGGTACGCCGAGGGACCGGCCCGGCGGATTGCACCAGGCCTCCGCCCGGTCACCCGGGAGGGGCCCCGCGCCGTTGCGGCTGGTGTCCACCGTGAAGTGGATGCCGCCGAGGAGCCCCGAGAGCGAGGCGCCGAAGTCGCGTACCGTCTCGTTCCGCTGGAAGTTCGAGACGTTGAGCGCGAAGCCGTCCGCCCGTGCCACCCCCGCCCGGCGCAGCGGCTCCACCAGCTTGCCCGGGTCGTCGATCCAGGCCGGGTTGCCCGCGTCCAGATAGACCCGGGTGCGCGGCTGCCGCTTGAGCCGCTCGATCGCGCCGGCGAGCAGCTCGTACCGCTCGTCGTGGTACTGGGCCGGGGTGCAGCCGTCCACGACGTGCGGGACCGCGTCCGGCTCCAGGACGACGATCGCGGAGGCCTCCCCGATCGCGGTGGCGAAGGAGTCGATCCAGGTCCGGTAGGCCTGGGCGTCGTGCGAGCCGCCCGCCGAGTACATCCCGCAGTCGCGGTGCGGGATGTTGTACGCGACGAAGACCGCCGTACGGTCCTCTGCCGCCGCGCCCCGGACCGCCCGGGTGATCTCCGGTACGGGATCGTCGCCGGCCGGCCAGTCCGCGACCGGCCGGTCCGCGATCCGCTTCAGGACCCGGGCGTCCTCGGTCCTGCCCTGCGCCTCGTACTGCCGGACCTGCTTGGCCGCGTCGCTCTCCGGGTCGACCCAGAACGGGGAGCCGCTCGCGGGGGCGGCCGCGGACGCGCTGCGCGTGGACGGCGGGCCGACGGGGCCCTTCCGGGGCTCGTCCTCGCCGCACCCGGCCAGGAGCAGCGCGGAGACGAGGGTCAGGGCGACGGCGGTGACGGTGCGGCGGGACATCCGGCCCCCAGGGTCGGGTACGGGACGGTGTACGAAACGTAGGTTCCACGACATTCCGGGCCATCGTGGCACGGCAGTCAGCCGCTTCCGGTCTGCGACACCGCGATCCCCAGCGGGGTCCGCTCGTACAGCACCTGGTGGCCGTACCGCCGCGACGCGAGCAGCCCCGCGTCGCGCAGCACCGACAGATGCGCGGAGACGGTGGAGGGCGCCCGCCCCAGGAGGTGGGCGAGCGCCGTGGTCCCCATCGGCTCGGCCAGGGCACACAGGACGTCCGCGCGCACCGGGCCCAGAAGCCGCCCGAGGACCTCCGGCGTCCGGTCCCCGGGCTCCGCCCACAGCCCGCCGATGCCCCGCGCCGGATACGCCACCGTCGGCTGCCACGGCGGATCGAAACCGCTCACCACGTCGGGCCAGGTGAACACCGACGGCATGAGGACGAGCCCCTGGCCGTCCAGCGGGCGTACGTGCTCCCCGTGGTAGTCCACCCGGAGCGTCGCGGTCTCCGCCGCCCAGTCGAAGGCCGGGTGCAGCTCGGTGAGCAGCCGTTCGAGGCCGCCCTCCGCGAGCCGCCGCGAGTGGTACGCCACGTCCGCCTCCAGGAGCGCCCGGAGCCGGGGCCACTCGGGCGCGACCAGCGCGTCCCACGCGGCCTGGAGCAGATCCGCGAGCCGCCCCACCGCGCCGGCCGGATCGGCGAGCATCCGCCGCCCCTCGGGTGTGGCGGCCGCGCCCGGCGTATCGGCGAGCGCCCGCTCGAAATCGCCCAGGGCGAGGGCGGGATCGGTCTCCCGTACGGCGGCGATCTCGCACGCGAAGGTGGCGGCGGGTCCGAGCGGCGGCGGGTAGAGGAAGTCCGGACTGTGTCCATGCAGGGGCATCAGCAGGTGCAGCGGCCCGAGATCGAGCCCGCGCGCGGCGCCCGCGATCCGCCGCAGCCACGGCAGGTGGTACCCCTGCTGCCGGGGCCGCGCGAGGACCCGTACGGCGGAATGGGTCTCCCAGAGCGGCGAGACCGCGAACCGGATCCGCAGGGGATCGCCCTCACCGAAGTGCAGGTGGTACGGCACGGACCCCCCGGAAGATTCGCCTGGACCCGAAAGTCTAGGACCCGCCGGCCGACGGCGGCAGTCTGCGCACCATGCCGCCGCACGACTCCGAGCCCCTGGCCCCGCCGGTTCCCACCCCCGTCGACGCCCCCGCCCCCACCCCCGCCCCCGCCCGTCCCGGGTACCGCGCCGTCTTCCGCGTACGCGAGTTCCGGGTCGTGTTCGTGGCGCATCTGTTCTCCCTCCTCGGGGTCGTCGTCAGCGAGCTCGCGCTCACCGTGCTCGTCTACGACCTCACCCGCTCCCCGCTGCTCTCCTCCCTCACCTTCGCCCTCGGCTTCCTCCCGTACCTGATCGGCGGCACCCTTCTCGCCGGTCTCACCGACCGGCTGCCGCCCCGCCGGATCCTCGTCGTCTGCGACCTCGTGTGCGCCGGCTGCGTCGCCCTGATGGTCGTCCCCGCCACCCCCGTCGCCGTCCTGCTCGCGCTGCGCTGCGCCATCGCCGTCGTCTCGCCCGTCTTCAACGGCACCCGCATGGCGACACTCGCCGACATCCTCGGTGAGGGCGACCTCTTCGTCCTCGGCCGTTCCCTCCTGCGGATCGTGTCCCAGAGCGCCCTCCTCGCCGGTTTCGCCGTGGCCGGCGTCCTCCTCACCGTCGTCCCGCCGCGCGGTGCCCTCGGCGTCACCGCCGCCACCTTCCTCGTCTCCGCGCTGCTGCTCCGCCTCGGCACCGCCCGCCGCCCCGCCCGCGCCGCCACCGCGAGCGGGCTCGGCGGCACCTGGGCGGTCCTGCGCGACCGGCGCGTGCGCGCCCTGATGCTGATGTTCTGGGTGCCGCCGCTCTTCGCCGTCGTACCGGAGGCGCTCGCCGCGCCGTACGCCGACGAGATCGGCGTCTCCACCGCCGCCCTCGGTCTGCTCATGTGCGCGTTGCCCGTCGGCACCATCGCCGGCGAGCTGTGCGCGGGTGCCTTCCTCAGCGCGGCGACCCGCTCCCGGATCGTGCTGCCGCTCGCGGTGACCGGCGTCCTGCCCTACCTGCTGTACGCCCCGCGGCCCGGCGTGGCCCTCGCGACCCTCGCCCTCTTCCTGGCCGGCGCCACCGGCGCGTACACCCTCGGGCTCGACGCCCGCTTCGTCGCCGCCGTCCCCGAGGAGCAGCGGGGGAGAGCCATGACCCTGATGACGGCGGGCATGATGACCGTCCAGGGCGTCGGAATGGCCGGTGCCGGACTCGCGGCCGAGTTCGCGTCCGTCCACACGGTCGTCGCGGCCACCGGCGTCATCGGCACGCTCTGCCTCCTCGCCGCCGCCGGCGAGGTGCGGGCGACCGAAAGGCGAGACGGGGCTGACCGCCATATGACCAGTCGGTAAGGTCGACGCGTGCCGAAGCCGCTCAGTCTCCCCTTCGACCCCATCGCCCGAGCCGACGAGCTCTGGCAGAAGCGCTGGGGCCCGGTCCCCTCGATGGCCGCGATCACCTCGATCATGCGCGCCCATCAGATCCTCCTCGCCGAGGTCGACGCCGTCGTCAAGCCGTACGGGCTGACCTTCGCGCGGTACGAGGCCCTGGTGCTGCTCACCTTCTCGAAGGCGGGCGAGCTGCCGATGTCGAAGATCGGCGAGCGGCTGATGGTCCACCCCACCTCGGTGACGAACACGGTGGACCGCCTGGTGAAGTCCGGTCTCGTCGCCAAGCGCCCCAACCCGAACGACGGCCGCGGCACCCTCGCGACCATCACGGACAAGGGCCGCGAGGTCGTCGAGGCCGCGACCCGCGACCTGATGGAGATGGACTTCGGCCTCGGCGCGTACGACGCGGAGGAGTGCGGCGAGATCTTCGCGATGCTGCGCCCGCTCCGGGTCGCGGCGGCCGACTTCGAGGAGAACTAGGCCCTCGCGCCGCGAGAGCCGACCCGCGCGAAGATCGCCCGGAACGTGCCGTTACGCTCGACGGCATGAAATCCAGTGTGTTGACCCGTTACCGCGTCATGGCGTACGTGACCGCCGTCATGCTGCTCGTGCTGTGCACCTGCATGGTCTTCAAGTACGGGTTCGACATGGGCGAGGACGTGACCTTCGCGGTCTCCCAGGCCCACGGTGTCCTCTACATCATCTACCTGGTCTTCGCCTTCGACCTGGGCTCCAAGGCCCGCTGGCCGTTCGGCAAGCTCCTGTGGATCCTGGTGAGCGGCACGATCCCGTTCGCCGCGTTCTTCGTCGAGCGCAAGGTCGCCGCCGAGACGCTTCCGCTGGTCAGCGGCGCGCAGCCGGCTCCGGCCAAGGCGTAACCCCGGGCCCCGCACCGATGTGCGGGGCTTTGCCATCGACATTTACTAGGACGTCCTAGTAAATTTGAAGCATGGACGCTGACGCGATCGAGGAAGGCCGCCGTCGCTGGCAGGCCCGTTACGACAAGGCCCGCAAGCGCGACGCCGACTTCACGACGCTCTCCGGGGACCCGGTCGAGCCCGTCTACGGGCCCCGGCCGGGGGACACGTACGAGGGGTTCGAGCGCATCGGCTGGCCCGGCGAGTACCCCTTCACCCGGGGCCTGCACGCGACCGGCTACCGGGGCCGGACCTGGACCATCCGCCAGTTCGCCGGCTTCGGCAACGCCGAGCAGACCAACGAGCGGTACAAGATGATCCTGGCCGCCGGCGGCGGCGGCCTCTCCGTCGCCTTCGACATGCCCACCCTCATGGGCCGCGACTCCGACGACCCCCGCTCCCTCGGCGAGGTCGGCCACTGCGGCGTCGCCATCGACTCCGCCGCCGACATGGAGGTCCTCTTCCAGGACATCCCGCTCGGCGACGTCACCACCTCGATGACGATCTCCGGCCCCGCCGTCCCCGTCTTCTGCATGTACCTGGTCGCCGCCGAACGCCAGGGCGTCGACCCGGCCGTCCTCAACGGCACCCTCCAGACCGACATCTTCAAGGAGTACATCGCGCAGAAGGAGTGGCTCTTCGAACCCGAGCCCCATCTGCGCCTCATCGGCGACCTGATGGAGCACTGCGCGCAGGGCATCCCCGCGTACAAGCCGCTCTCCGTCTCCGGCTACCACATCCGCGAGGCCGGGGCGACGGCCGCGCAGGAACTCGCGTACACCCTCGCGGACGGCTTCGGCTACGTGGAGCTCGGCCTCTCCCGCGGCCTCGACGTCGACGTCTTCGCCCCCGGCCTCTCCTTCTTCTTCGATGCCCACCTCGACTTCTTCGAGGAGATCGCCAAGTTCCGCGCCGCCCGCCGCATCTGGGCCCGCTGGATGAAGGAGGTCTACGGCGCGAAGACCGACAAGGCGCAGTGGCTCCGCTTCCACACCCAGACCGCCGGCGTCTCCCTCACCGCCCAGCAGCCCTACAACAACGTCGTACGCACCGCGGTCGAGGCCCTCTCCGCCGTCCTCGGCGGCACCAACTCCCTCCACACCAACGCCCTCGACGAGACCCTCGCGCTCCCCAGCGCGCAGGCCGCCGAGATCGCCCTGCGCACCCAGCAGGTCCTGATGGAGGAGACCGGCGTCGCCAACGTGGCCGACCCGCTGGGCGGCTCCTGGTACGTCGAGCAGCTCACCGACCGCATCGAGGCCGACGCCGAGAAGATCTTCGACCAGATCCGGGAGCGCGGCCGCCGCGCCCACCCGGACGGTCAGCACCCGATCGGCCCGATCACCTCCGGCATCCTCCGCGGCATCGAGGACGGCTGGTTCACCGGCGAGATCGCCGAGTCCGCCTTCCAGTACCAGCGGTCCCTGGAGAAGGGCGACAAGCGGGTCGTCGGCGTCAACTGCGCCCACGGATCCGTCACCGGCGACCTGGAGATCCTGCGGGTCAGCCACGAGGTCGAGCGGGACCAGGTCCAGACCCTCGGCGCGCGCAAGGCCCGCCGCGACGACGCCGAGGTCCGCGCCGCCCTCGACGCCATGCTCGCGGCGGCCAAGGACGGCTCGAACATGATCGCCCCGATGCTGGACGCCGTACGGGCCGAGGCCACGCTCGGCGAGATCTGCGACGCCCTCAGGGACGAGTGGGGCGTCTACACGGAGCCGCCCGGCTTCTGATCCGGCGGTCACGGACCTGACGGACTTCAGGGGCGGTACGGGAACTCCCGTACCGCCCCTGACGCGTACGTGGCCTTCAGTGGGCGAGCGCCCCCAGGCCGCCCACCAGGAGCGCGGAGAGGCGCGCCACCCACGGCTCGTCCACCGGCTCCGCGCTCACCAGGGCGCGGTGCACGACCGCGCCCGCGATCACGTCGAAGATCAGGTCGTCGGTGGCGTCCACCGCGGCCGGGTCGCGGTCCGCCGGAAGCTCGCCGCGCCGCTGCGCCCGGATCCGGCCCTCCAGGACGAGCCGCTTCTGCCGGTCGACGATCGAGGTGCGTATCCGCTCGCGCAGCGGCTCGTCGCGGGTCGACTCGGCCACGACCGCCATCAGGGCCGTCTTGGTCTCGGGGCGTTCCAGGAGGGCCGCGAACTGGAGGACGACGTTCTCGATGTCCGCCTGGAGGGAACCCCGGTCGGGCAGTTCGAGTTCGTCGAAGAGGACGGCGACGGCGTCCACCACGAGCTCGTTCTTGTTGGCCCAGCGGCGATAGAGGGTCGTCTTCGCAACCCCGGCGCGCCCGGCGACGTCTCCCATCGTGAGCTTGGACCAGCCCAGCTCGACCAGGGCCGCGCGGGTCGCCTCCAGGATGGCCGCGTCGGCCTCGGTGGAGCGGGGACGCCCGGTACGGCCGCTCGGGCGGGTGCGGCTACACATCGGCGGCATGGACGACATGGACGTCGACCATACCCGCCGGTACGTACGGCGCCAGGGGCGGGGCGTGTGAGGCAGTTCACGACGGGGGGCTCCCCTCGGGCCCCCGCCTCCAGTTACGCTACGACCTGTAGCGAAAGGCATTGAGCGGCCTGAGCGACAACCACTGCGCCGGGTGGGGACCCGGTGCGAAGCGACGACGAGAACCGTGTCGCCCCACGTCTCGCACACCGGCGGGAGACGTGCGGACGGCACGGTTCAGCCATGGCTTACCGGTTACGCGCGCGGAAGGGGGAGGATGTACGCATGCAGCCCCGAAACATGTCCATGAGCGGCGTCGTCGATCTCGCCGCGGTGAAGGCGGCCGGAGAGGCCAAGGCGAAGGCGGAGCAGGTGCGCGCCGAAGCCGCACGACAGGGTGGCTCCGCGGCGGTGTCGCCGTCCGCCCTGGTGATCGATGTAGACGAGGCGGGCTTTGAGCGCGATGTGCTCCAGCGCTCCGCCGAGGTCCCGGTCGTCCTCGACTTCTGGGCCGAGTGGTGCGAGCCGTGCAAGCAGCTCGGCCCGCTCCTCGAACGGCTCGCCGTCGAGTACAACGGCCGCTTCCTCCTCGCGAAGATCGACGTCGACGCCAACCAGATGCTGATGCAGCAGTTCGGCATCCAGGGAATTCCGGCCGTTTTCGCGGTGGTCGCCGGCCAGGCGCTGCCGCTCTTCCAGGGCGCGGTGCCCGAGGCCCAGATCCGCGAGACCCTCGACCAGCTGATCCAGATCGGCGAGGAGCGCTTCGGTCTCACCGGGATCGCCGTCGACGCGGGCGCCTCCGAGGGCGGTTCGCCGACCGAGCTTCCCGCCGGCCCGTACGACGCGCTCCTCGAAGCGGCCCTGTCCGCGCTCGACGCGGGTGACCTGGCCGGCGCGGTCCAGGCGTACAAGAACGTGCTCGCCGACGACCCGGCCCACCCGGAGGCCAAGCTCGGCCTGGCCCAGGCCGAACTGCTCGCCCGGGTGCAGGACCTGGACCCGGCCGCCGTCCGCAAGGACGCCGCGGAGAACCCGGCGAACGTCACCGCCCAGATCGCCGCCGCCGACCTCGATCTGGTGGGCGGCCACGTGCAGGACGCCTTCGGGCGCCTCGTGGAGACCGTGCGCCGCACGGCGGGCGAGGACCGGGACGCGGCGCGGCTGCGGCTCCTGGAACTGTTCGAGGTGATCGGAGTGGACGACCCGAGGGTCACGGCCGCGCGCCAGGCGCTCGCCCGCGTGCTGTTCTGAGGCCTGCCCGGCCCGAATTGGCAGCGCAGTGACAAATGGCAGCCGTGATTTACCAAATCTTGGTAATCACGGCTGCTGTTACTTGCAGTAAGTCGGCCCCCGTCTTCTGTCCGTATTCATACGGCGATCTCCCGACATTCCCGCGCACGCGAACGTACCCTCTGTGCCCGTTCGGTCCCATGCCGCCATGGCCCGGTTACTCGTCCGTTACCAGTCAGTAACGAGCCCCCTTGTGTCACGGCGCGGAATGGACCACGATCGGCGACGCTCGGTCCGAACCGCACCACCCCGGCAACCACCGGGACCGCGGCGAAGGTCCCCACCGGGCGGACCGGTGTTCCGGCACCGGTCGTGGACAGGGGGGTTCCCGATCTCACCGAACGGGGCCTGTCCGATCAGGCCGCGCTCAAAGGCGTGGCCCATGGTTGTCGCTCGGGGGTGATCGCCGGTGATTTCGGACGCGCATCGCGCCGCCTGATGCCTCGGCGCTCTCCTTCCCGAGGACGTAGCTCTTCTCCCATCCCGGGACGGGCCCCCGGCCCTTCCGGAGATGTACGTCCGAGAAGGAGGAATTCTCATGCAGTCCCAGGTTCGTGGCGGAACCAGATGGAAGCGGTTCGCCGTCGTCATGGTCCCGAGTGTGGTCGCGACGGCCGCGATCGGTGTCGGGCTGGCTCAGGGCGCGCTGGCCGCGTCCTTCGCCATCTCCGGCCAGGAGTTCAAGGTCTCCACTGACAGGCTCGAGGGCACCGAGTTCGTCCAGTACGGCAGCGTGGCCAAGGGGCACACCCTGGAGGGCGAGAAGTTCGGGGCCCCTGTCGCGGTCTCCGGCTTCAACACGGCCAAGATCACCAACATGTGCCAGTCGGTCGTTACGCCGGTTCTGGGTCTCGGTGACATCACCCTCCGCCTGGAGGCCGGCGCCAAGGCCGCCAAGTCCGGCAGGGACGAGGACAAGGTCCTGGCAGAGGAGCTGTACCTCGACGTCTCCTACCTCGAGGCCGACGCAAAGTTCGATCAGATCGACATCGGCGTCGCGGCGGGCTCGCTCCCGAAGTACGAGGGCGGGCAGGGCATCCAGCCCGGCACCGAGGCCAAGGAATTCGGCTTCGCCCAGCGCGCTAAGTCCGTCGAACTGACCGGGGTCAGGCAGAAGGCCTGGGCCACCACGGCCGCGACCTTCAAGCTCCCCGACCTGAAGCTGTCCCTGCACCGGGGCACTTCGAAGGAGTGCTTCCAGGGCTGACCAGGCCCTGAAGGTGCGGGCCGCCCCGGCGGCCCGCACACTCTCCGGGGCCCCGCCCCACTTCTCTCCACCTCTTTCTCAGCAACACCGCTTCCAGGAGCTGTTTCCATGAGCGCCGAGTCCCCTGCCTCCCGCGAAGTCCACCAGGACAATCGGTTCAAGGTCTGGCGGCAGACCCGGCCGTTCTGGGCCGGACTGTTCACCCTCCTCGGTGGTCTGCCGATCGCCTACCTCCCTTACGGGGACATGCGACTCGGCAATATCACCCTCGCGATGAAGACGACCGCCGGATCCAGCGCGCTGATCATCGGCGTCCTGCTGGTCACGCTCGGCCTGACCATGTGGTTCCACTCCATCGTGCGCGTCTTCGCTGGTGTGGCGTCGATCATCCTGGGGCTGGTCTCCATCCCGGTGTCGAACTTCGGCGGTCTGGTCATCGGGTACTTGCTCGCCCTCGTCGGCGGCGGCATGTCCATCGCCTGGGCGCCCGCGCCACCCGTCGAGGAGGCACTCGACGCCGAGGACGACGGCGAGCGGAAGACCTCCGCCGAGGCCGACGGCGTACTGGCCGCCGGCGTCCCGGCGCAGCGCGAGGCGGAGCACCACACGACCGAAACGACGATCGACGCCAACGGCGGGAGGAACAGTGCGGGGTGACGAGACTCAGCCGGCGCTCGCGAAAGGTGGCCCGCGGCACGCGGCCCCGCGCAAGTCGCTGCTGAACAGGATCCAGGGCCCCGCGGGCAAGGCGATGGCGCTGGCCGCCATGCCGACCGCGGTGTTCGTGGGCATGGGCCTCACGCCCAAGATCGCCCTCGCCGACGACAAGGACATCCCCTTCGCGCCCGGCCCTTGCGTGACCCGCTCGGACGAGCCGGTGACCGAGGAGACGACGAAGCCCGCCGAGACGACGAAGCCCGCCGAGACGGCGAAGCCGACCCCGTCCGCGACCCCGTCCGCCACCCCTTCGACGACCGCGACGGCCACCCCGAGCGCCACCGCCACGCCGACGCCGACCGCGACGGAGACCGGGCAGGCGACGACCCAGCAGACCCAGGAGCGGGCGAAGGCCACCGCCGCGCCGACCGCCACGCCCACACCCGCGCCGACGCCGACGAAGTCGGTGAACCCGCTGGACCCGCTGGGCGTGGGTGACGCGCTCAAGGACCTGTTCGACGGCCCCGACCCGGAGCCGACGGTCACGCCCACCACGACGGCCCCGACGACCCAGCCCCCGGCCGAGCCGGCGACGACCCCCGACGCGCCGAAGCCGACGACCACCGCTCCGAAGGCGAAGGCGACCGTCGACCCGGCCGCCGAGAAGACGAAGGCCGCGATCGAGAAGGCCGCCGAGAAGGCGGGTGTCACGGTCGAGGAGCTGCCGGAGAGCGCCAAGGGCCTCGACGCCAAGAAGGACGAGGACATACCCGAGGGCGCGAAGCCCCGCTTCCCGTGCCCCGAGCCCGACCCCGAGGCGCTGGCGGCGGCCGAGCTGGAGCCCGGCCTCCCGCTGCTCCCGGACGAGCCGTGGCGCCTGGAGAGCTCGTGGCTCAAGCTGTACGGCCTGAAGTACCACGGCATCGTGGAGGTGAAGACCTACGGCGGCACGATCAAGAAGGTGCTGAAGTTCACCGCGTCCAAGGTGGACATCCACGACCTGCACCAGATGACGGTCCACTCCGACGGGTACACGGCGCACGTCCGCTCCAGCAAGAAGGACGAGTCGACCATCCGCAACGGCACGGTGACCATGTACACGGAGGAGCTGAAGGGCAACCTCTTCGGCCTCTTCCCCGTCACCTTCAGCCCGGAGACCCCGCCCCCGGTGGACGTCCCCTACGCCGAGTTCACCAAGGTGAAGCTGAAGCAGGCCGGCCAGTTCGGCGGCACCCTCAGGGTCCCGGAGCTCCGGAACACGATCGAGCCCGACTGATCCCCGTACCCCTCATGGCGAAGCCCCCGTCCACCGGACGGGGGCTTCGTCACGCGTCAGGCGCGGCACGGCCGTCAGGCGCGCTCGCCGCCGCCCAGGTGGTGGACGCGGACCATGTTCGTCGTGCCCGGGACGCCGGGGGGCGAGCCGGCGGTGATGACCATGGTGTCGCCCTCGTTGTAGCGCTGGAGCTTCAGGAGCTCGGCGTCCACGAGGTCGACCATCGCGTCCGTGGTCTCCACGAACGGGACGAGGTAGGACTCGACGCCCCAGCTCAGGGTGAGCTGGTTGCGGGTGTTCTCGTCCGTCGTGAAGGCGAGGATCTGCTGCTGGGTGCGGTAGCGGGAGAGGCGGCGGGCCGTGTCACCGGACTGGGTGAAGGCGACCAGGGCCTTGCCGCCCAGGAAGTCGGCGATCTCGCAGGCCGCGCGGGCGACGGAGCCGCCCTGGGTGCGGGGCTTCTTGCCCGGGACCAGGGGCTGGAGGCCCTTGGAGAGCAGCTCCTCCTCGGCCGCGGCGACGATCTTCGACATCGTCTTCACGGTCTCGATCGGGTACGCGCCGACCGAGGACTCGGCCGACAGCATGACCGCGTCCGCGCCGTCCAGGATCGCGTTGGCGACGTCGCTCGCCTCGGCGCGCGTCGGACGCGAGTTGGTGATCATCGACTCCATCATCTGGGTGGCGACGATGACCGGCTTGGCGTTGCGGCGGCACATCTCGACGAGACGCTTCTGCACCATCGGGACCCGCTCGAGCGGGTACTCGACGGCCAGGTCGCCACGGGCCACCATGACCGCGTCGAAGGCCGCGACGACGGCTTCCATGTTCTCGACGGCCTGCGGCTTCTCGACCTTGGCGATGACGGGGACCCGGCGGCCCTCCTCGTCCATCACCTTGTGGACGTCCTTGACGTCGTTCGCGTCGCGGACGAAGGAGAGCGCGACCATGTCGCAGCCCATCCGCAGGGCGAAGCGGAGGTCGTCCACGTCCTTCTCGGACAGGGCGGGGACGTTGACCGCCGCGCCGGGCAGGTTGATGCCCTTGTGGTCGGAGATGACACCGCCCTCGACGACGATGGTCTTGACCCGGGGGCCCTCGACCTCGACGACCCGCAGTTCGACGTTGCCGTCGTTGATGAGGACCTGGTCGCCCTTGGAGACGTCGCCGGGCAGACCCTTGTAGGTCGTGCCGCAGATCGACTTGTCGCCGGGGACGTCCTCGGTGGTGATGGTGAACTCGTCACCGCGCACCAGCTCGACGGGGCCCTCGGCGAAGGTCTCGAGGCGGATCTTGGGACCCTGGAGGTCGGCGAGCACGCCGACGGCGCGCCCGGTGTCCGCGGAGACCTGCCGGACGCGGTCGTACCGCTCCTGGTGCTCTGCCTGGGATCCGTGGCTGAAGTTGAATCGGGCCACGTTCATGCCGGCCTCGATGAGAGCCTTCAGCTGCTCATACGAGTCGACGGCGGGGCCCAGCGTGCAGACGATTTTGGAACGGCGCATGAGGCGGATCCTATCGGTTTGTTTCACTGCGGAATATTCCGTCTGGCGGAAAGTACAAATGGGCGCGGGGCCGCTCAGGCGTTCACTCGTTCGAGCCCGCTGTGCTCTGAACGAGCGCGTAACTCTGGCGCGCGATCTCCAACTCCTCGTCCGTCGGTACCACGGCCACCGCCACCCGCGCGTACTCCGGCGAGATCAGCCGCGCCTCGTCGGACCGTACGGAATTGAGGCCCGCGTCCACCGCGAGCCCCAGCTCCTCCAGGCCCGCGATCGCAGCCTCCCGCACCGGGGCCGCGTTCTCGCCGACCCCCGCCGTGAACGCCACCGCGTCCACCCGGCCGAGCACCGCGTAGTACGCGCCGATGTACTTCTTCAGCCGGTGGACGTAGATGTCGAAGGCGAGCGCCGCCCGCTCGTCGCCCTCGTCGATCCGGCGCCGGATCTCCCGCATGTCGTTGTCTCCGCAGAGGCCGACCAGGCCGGACTTCTTGTTGAGCAGGACGTCGACCTCGTCCTCGTCCATGCCCGCCACCCGCTTCAGGTGGAAGGTGACCGCCGGGTCGATGTCGCCCGAGCGGGTGCCCATGACCAGGCCCTCAAGGGGGGTCAGGCCCATCGAGGTGTCCACGCACCGGCCGCCCCGCACCGCCGACGCGGAGGCTCCGTTCCCCAGGTGCAGCACGATCACGTTCACCTCCTCCGGCTCCCTGCCGAGCAGCCGCGCCGTCTCCCGCGAGACGTACGCGTGCGAGGTGCCGTGGAAGCCGTACCGCCGGATCCGGTACGCGTCCGCCGTCGCCACGTCGATCGCGTACCGCGCGGCCGACTCCGGCATCGTCGTGTGGAAGGCCGTGTCGAAGACCGCGACCTGCGGCAGGTCGGGGCGCAGGGCCATCGCCGTACGGATGCCGGTGAGGTTCGCCGGGTTGTGCAGCGGCGCCACCGGCACCAGCCGCTCGATCTCCGCCAGCACCTCGTCGTCGATCACCGTCGGCTCGGTGAACCGCAGCCCGCCGTGCACCACCCGGTGGCCGATCGCCGCGAGGTCGGGGGAGTCCAGGCCGAGGCCGTCGGCCGCGAGCTCCCCGGCGACGGCCTTCAGCGCGGCCGCGTGGTCGGCGATCGGGCCGCTCTTCTCCCGCTTCCCTCCGCCGCCTCGGAGCGGGGTGTGCACGAGCCGCGAGGTCTCCTCGCCGATGCGCTCCACCAGCCCCTGGGCGAGACGGCTGTCGTCGCCCATGTCGAGCAGCTGGTACTTCACCGACGAGGAGCCGGAGTTGAGGACGAGGACACGAGAGGCGGTCATGCGGTGGGCTCCTGACCCTGGGTGGGGACCTGGGGGACCTGGGAGGTCTGGGAGGTCTGGGGGATCCGGGGGACCTGGGACTGGATCGCCGTGATGGCGACCGTGTTCACGATGTCGCTGACGAGCGCGCCGCGCGAGAGGTCGTTCACCGGCTTCCGTAGACCCTGGAGCACCGGGCCGACGGCCACGGCGCCGGCCGAACGCTGCACGGCCTTGTAGGTGTTGTTGCCGGTGTTGAGGTCCGGGAAGATCAGGACGGTCGCCTGCCCCGCGACCTCCGAGTCCGGCAGCTTCGTGGCCGCGACCGAGGGCTCCACGGCCGCGTCGTACTGGATCGGACCCTCGATCCGCAGCTCCGGGTGTGCCTCGCGGACCAGCTTGGTCGCCTCCCGCACCTTGTCGACGTCCGCGCCGGAGCCCGAGGTCCCGGTGGAGTACGACAGCATCGCGATCCGCGGATCGACGCCGAAACGGGCCGCGGTGGCCGCCGACTGGGCGGCGATGTCCGCGAGCTGCTCCGCGTCCGGGTCCGGGTTGACCGCGCAGTCGCCGTACACGAGGACCTTGTCGGCGAGGCACATGAAGAAGACCGAGGAGACGATCGAGGCGTCCGGCTTCGTCTTGATGATCTCGAAGGCCGGGCGGATCGTCGCGGCCGTGGAGTGCACCGAACCGGAGACCATGCCGTCGGCCAGGCCCTCCTGCACCATCAGGGTGCCGAAGTAGTTGACGTCCGAGACGACGTCGTACGCGAGCTCGACGGTGACGCCCTTGTGGGCGCGCAGCGCCGCGTACTTCTCCGCGAAGGAGTCCCGAAGCTCCGAGGTCTGGGGGTCGATGACCTGCGTGTCGGCGAGCGGGATGCCCAGGTCGGCGGCCTTCTTGCGGATGGTCTCGACGTCGCCGAGCAGCGTCAGATCGCAGACGTCACGGCGCAGCAGTACGTCGGCCGCGCGCAGCACCCGCTCCTCGGTGCCCTCCGGGAGCACCACCCGGCGCCGGTCGGCGCGCGCCTGCTCGATCAGCTCGTGCTCGAACATCATCGGGGTGACCCGGCCGCTGCGGGCGACCGAGATCCGCTTGAGGAGGTCGGCCGTGTCCACGTGCCGCTCGAACAGGCCGAGGGCCGTCTCCGCCTTGCGGGGGGTGGCGGCGTTCAGCTTGCCTTCGAGGGCGAAGAGTTCGGCGGCGGTCGGGAAGCTGTTGCCCGGTACGGAGATGACCGGGGTGCCCGGCGCGAGGCGGGCCGCCAGGGTCAGGACCTCCTCGCCGGGCCGCTCGTCGAGGGTGAGGAGCACGCCCGCGATCGGCGGGGTGCCGGCCGAGTGCGCGGCGAGCGCGCCGACGACCAGGTCGGCCCGGTCCCCGGGGGTGACGACCAGGCAGCCGGGGGTCAGCGCGTGGAGGAAGTTCGGCAGCATGGCGCCGCCGAAGACGAAGTCGAGGGCGTCGCGCGCGAGGCCCGCGTCGTCGCCGAGGACGACGGAGGCGCCGAGCGCGTGGGTGATCTGGGAGACGGTGGGCGCGGCGAGGGCCGGCTCGTCCGGCAGGACGTAACAGGGCACGGGCAGCCGGGCGGTGAGCCGCTCGGCGATGGCCTCCCGGTCCTCGCCCGCGACCCGGTTGACGACCATCGCGAGGACGTCGCAGCCGAGCACGTCGTACGCACGGAAGGCGTTGCGCGCCTCGGCGCGTACGGACTCCGCCGACTGGCCCTTGCCGCCGACGACCGGTATGACGGAGGCGCCGAACTCGTTGGCGAGCCGGGCGTTGAGCGCCAGCTCGTCGGGGAGCTGGGTGGCGGCGAAGTCGGTGCCGAGGACGAGGACGACCTCGTAGTCGCGGGCGACGGCGTGGAAACGGTCGACGAGCCGCGACACCAGCTCGTCGGTGCCCCGCTCGGCCTGGAGCGCTGCGGCCTCGTGGTAGTCCATGCCGTAGACCGTGGAGGCGTCCTGCGAGAGCCGGTAGCGGGCGCGCAACAGGTCGAAGAGCCGGTCGGGACCGTCGTGCACCAGCGGCCGGAACACCCCCACCCGGTCCACCTGGCGGGTGAGGAGCTCCATGACTCCCAGCTCGACGACCTGGCGGCCGTCTCCGCGGTCGATCCCGGTCACGTACACGCTGCGCGTCACGCCGTGGTCTCCTGTCCAGTCCTGCGGAACTCGGGGTGCTGCCGCCACCGCCGGTCCAGTGCCTGTCATCGACTGCCTGTCAATCCGGGGCCTGCCGGATCGGGCGCCTGCCAATCCAACGCCTGTCAATCCAGTGCCCTCAGAATGGCCCGATAGGGCGGCATTACCCCCTTGACAATACCCCCGCCGATGGTTAAGCCGCCCGCCGGACGAAGGGCCCGGAAGCCCGGGACGAAAGGCCTCCGCGGGCCCGGCCGGCGGGGCGCGCGGAGCGGCGGCGAGCGCGCCCGCCAGGTCCGGCGTGTGAGAATTGCGGTGGCTCACACGGACCGCGACCGAGCAGGAGACAGAGCACGATGCGCATCGGAGTCCTCACCGCAGGCGGCGACTGCCCCGGCCTGAACGCAGTGATCCGGTCGGTCGTGCACCGGGCGCTCACCGGCCACGGCGACGAGGTCATCGGCTTCGAGGACGGGTTCAAGGGCCTCCTCGACGGCCACTACCGCCCCCTCGACCTGAACGCCGTCAGCGGCATCCTGGCCCGCGGCGGCACCATCCTCGGCTCCGCACGCCTGGAGCGGAACCGGCTGGCCGAGGCCGCCGAGTCCGCGTCCGACCTCGCCCGCGAGTACGGCATCGACGTCCTCATCCCGATCGGCGGCGAAGGCACCCTGACCGCCGCCCGGATGCTCTCCGACGCCGGCATGCCCGTCGTCGGCGTCCCGAAGACGATCGACAACGACATCTCCTCCACGGACCGCACCTTCGGCTTCGACACCGCCGTCGGCGTCGCCACCGAGGCCATGGACCGCCTCAAGACCACCGCCGAGTCCCACCAGCGGGTGATGGTCGTCGAGGTGATGGGCCGCCACGCCGGCTGGATCGCCCTGGAGTCCGGCATGGCCGGCGGCGCGCACGGCATCTGCCTGCCCGAGCGGCCCTTCCAGGTCGACGACCTCGTCAAGATGGTCGAGGAGCGCTTCGCCCGCGGCAAGAAGTTCGCCGTCATCTGCGTCGCCGAGGGCGCCCACCCGGCCGAGGGCTCGATGGAGTACCAGAAGGGCGAGATCGACCAGTTCGGCCACGAGCGCTTCCAGGGCATCGGCAACCAGCTCGCCGTCGAGCTGGAGCGCCGCCTCGGCAAGGAGGCCCGCCCGGTCATCCTCGGCCACGTCCAGCGCGGTGGCACGCCGACCGCGTACGACAGGGTGCTCGCCACCCGCTTCGGCTGGCACGCGGTGGAGGCCGCGCACCGCGGCGACTTCGGCAGGATGACGGCGCTGCGGGGCACGGGCGTCGAGATGGTGCCGCTGGCCGAGGCCGTGACCCGGCTGAAGACGGTCCCGGAGGACCGCATGCGCGAGGCGGAGTCGGTCTTCTAGTCCCTGATCCGCCTGGCCCGCCCTAGGGCCTTCCGGCGGACCCGCGGCACCCGAGTGGCCCCGACCGTCCCCCCGTGGACGGTCGGGGCCACTCCGCTGTGCCCGGCATCCCCCCGGAAATGCCGAGTTCCACTCTTGAGCCGGAGCGCGAGATCAACAAGGCTGAGGGCCTGTCCCGGACATGTCCCAACCCTGTCCGGCGGAAGGGAGAACCGCGCATGACACCGGGGGAGCACACCCCTGACCCGCGGGGGGCGGGGACCCCCGCCGAGTTCCTCGCGCGCCTCCAGGCACTCAAGGACTGGTCGGGCCTGACCTACCGCGAGCTCACGGCCCGGGCGGAGGCGCGCGGGGACGTCCTGCCCCGGTCCACCGTGGCGAACATGCTGGCCCGCCCCACCCTGCCCCGGGAGGAGCTGCTCCTCGCCTTCGTCCGCGCCTGCGGGGTCGCGCCGGCCGCGGAGGAGGACTGGCGGACGGTACGGAGGGAGCTTGCGCGCCGGGGGAGGTACGAACCGGTGGGGGAGGGTCCGGCGACCGACCTGGCAGTGGATTCGGCGCCGGGCACGGACGGGGACGGGGGTACGGACGCGGGCACGGGCACGGACGCGGCGGATACGGGGGTGGCCGGCCCTCCCGACACATCCGCCGGTCCCTCCGAGGGCTCCGCCCCGCCGCCCGACTGGCCCAGCTCCCCCTCGCCTTCCCCTTCTCCGGGCGGCCGGCCGGGTACGTCGTCCCGGATACGGCGGGCCCTCGTCGCGACGGTCGCGGTCGCCGGACTCGTCCTCGCCGGGGTCAGCGTCGTCGCCGTCCTCCGGGACGGCGGCACCGGTCCCGCCGGGCAGCAGCGTCCCCCTACCCCCACCGCGCCGACCGCCCCCGCTCCCGCCGCCGGGGACGTACGGATCCGGGTGACCGGCACGGAGTTCTGCCTCGCGGAGCGGCGGGGCACCCGTACCGGCCAGGTCCACCAGGTGCCGTGCGCAGAGGCGGGCTTCCCGCTCTACTCCCTGGCGGCGGTGGCCGCCGGCCGGTGGAGGATCGTTTCGCACCACCCCGACTTCGGACCCGGGTGCTCCGGCATACCCTCCGGCGGCCGGATACCCGACGCCGCGTACGAGGACTCCGAGTGCGGGGACCCGAGCCGGGTCGAGGCCTTCGCCCTGGAGCCGTACGGCACTCCCGTCCGGGGCCATCGGATCGTCCCGGTCGGCTCGGCGACGCCCGGCAGCTGCGTCACCGTCGTCGGTGACCGCACGGCCGCCTGGGCGCGGCTGGCCCAGGCGCCCTGCGCGCCGGACGCGGGGGGCCAGCTGTTCTCCTTCGAGCGCCGGCCCTGAGGGCGGCTGCTCGACGCGCCGCCCCAGGCCCGGCCCTAAGGCCTCTCCACCAGCCGGGCCCTCAGCGCCGGCACCACCGCCGGGTCGAGGCCGATGTGGTCGGTGACGTACGCGTCGACCGAGCCGTACCGGGCGCGCAGGTCCGCGAGGAACAGCCGGATGACGTCGGCGGGCGCACGGCCGTAGCCGGGCCAGCGCAGTTCGCGGCCCGGGTGCGCCGCGCGCCAGTCGGCGATCAGTCGTTCGGTGGCCAGTTCGGTGAGCGCGAAGTCCGTGTGGATCTCCTCGTCGGGGACCCCGACGAGGGCGAGGACGAGGGCGGCGAGCAGACCCGTACGGTCCTTGCCCGAGGCGCAGTGGAAGACGAGCGGTCCGTCGGACGCGGCGATGAGTTCCAGGGCCGTACGGAGTTCCACCGCGCCGTCCTCGGCGACCTCGGCGAACCGGTCGGCGAGGTAGCGCCACGGGTCGAGTTCCGGGTCGATCTCCGCCTGGTCGTACGGGCGGTGCTCGATGGAGAGGTTGTGCCACGAGACGTCCCAGGTCTCCGGCAGGCGGCCCTTGGCGGCGATCTCCCACGGGTAGCGCAGGTCGATCACCGTGGCCACGCGCAGCGCGCGGAAGCGGTCCAGGTCGGCGGGGTCGGCGTCCGCGAGCTTGGCGAGGGAGTCGGAGCGGTAGAGGGTCTCCCACCGCACGGTCCCGCCGTCGGCGGTCCGATAGCCGCCCAGGTCACGGAAGTTGTGGAGTCGTTCGAAGGGTATGTGTCGTCTCACGGAGCCAATCTACGGCTCGGTTCCACGGCTCCGGTCGACGGTTCTGATCTGTACGGCGCTGATGCGCGGCGGCCCGGGGGCGGGGTCACTGTCCGACGGCGGCCCAGAAGTGGCCGGTTATCCCGTCCAGGTACGCGCGCCCCTCGTCGCCGGTCGCGCCCGACGCGCCCCAGCTGCTGGTCGCCACCATCCGGGCGTGGTACTCCGTGTGCAGCCGCTGCAGGGCGAACTCCAGGGTCCGCTTGGGCAGCGGCAGCATCTTCACGGCCGGTTTCACGTACGCCTGCCAGCGGGTGGTGGCGGCGTCGCGGAGCAGCTCGGCGAGGCGTTCGTCGCCGCCGGTCGCGGTGATCAGGGCGCGCGGGCCGAGACCGAGGACCTCCGCGAGCGCGGCCGTCTGGCGTTCGGTGCCGCGCCAGCGGCCCTCGTCCTCCATCCGCTGGTACGCGTGGGCGGCGACGCCCACCCGCCGGGCGAGCTCATCGGCGGCGAGGCCGCGCGTGAGCCGGTGCTCGCGCAGGGTGGTGGCGGCGGCGATCAGCTCGGAGGGGGCGCACCACAGGACGCCGGCGAGGGCGGAGAGCTCCTGTTCGTCGGGGGCGGCCCGGCCGCGTTCCCACGCGACGACGGTGTCGGGGGTGACGAAGAGGCCGTACTGGGCGCGCAGACCGTAGGCGACGTGATCGGGGGCCATGCCGAGGCCCTCGCGCAGTCGGCGGGCGGCCAGGGCGTTGAAGGGTGGTGAGGGTTGGTGCACCCGGCAACGGTAGGTGCGGAGGGTAACGGCTGGATACGGTGCGTTCCCCCAACGTGCAACGTCGTAGGAACGTGGGAACCGGCCGGTAACCGAGCGCGATGATCATGGAAACAGTCAGTGACCGCGGGCGTGGCCTTCGAGCCAGCGGTACTGGAGCTCAGGGCGCCCGATCTGTCCGTACTGCGGGGCGCGTACGGCACGACCCTGCGTGACCAGGTGCTCCAGGTAGCGGCGGGCGGTGATCCGGGAGATCCCGACGGCCGTGCCCGCCTCGGCGGCGGTGAGCCCGGCCGGGGTGGACCGGAGGGTGCGGGTGACGGCCTCAAGGGTGGGTGCGCTCAGGCCCTTGGGGAGGGTGGCGGGGTGCGGGGCCCGGAGGGTGGCGAGTGCCCGGTCCACCTCGTCCTGCCCGGAGGCCTCGCCGGCCGACGCCCGGAACTCGGCGTACCGGGCGAGGCGGTCCCGGAGGGTCGCGAAGGCGAAGGGCTTCAGGACGTACTGGACGACGCCGAGGGAGACGCCCTCGCGGACGATCGCGAGGTCGCGGGCGGAGGTCACGGCGATGACGTCGGCGGAGTGCCCGGCGGCGCGCAGCGCGCGGAGCAGCTGGAGGCCGTGGCCGTCGGGCAGGTAGAGGTCGAGCAGGATCAGGTCGACCGGCGTCCGGTCGAGGACCCGCACGGCGGCGGCCCGGGAGTGCGCGACCCCGACGACGGTGAAGCCCTCGACCCGCCCCGCGTACAGCGCGTGGGCGTCGGCGGCGACGGGATCGTCCTCGACGACGAGCACCCGCAGAGACGCCGGCGCACTCACGAGGACACCTCGGCTCCGGGGGTGGGGCGGGGACTGGGGGTGGGGCGTGGGCCGGGGGGCGCGTCGGGGGCGGGGGCGGTGCCTGGCTCGGCGGGTCCGCCGGGGGCGGGGGTGCTGCCCGGCCCCGGGGGCCTGACGCGTCCGGCGGTCGCGCTCGGCGCGATGTTCCCCGCCTGGCCGGTGGCCATGCCCGGCTCCGGCGCCCCGCGGTTCGGCGTCCCGGGCCACGGGGGCAGGGCGGCGTTCCTGGCAAGGGCCGAGGCGCCGTCCTGTCGCGGCAGCGGCGTCCCGGCGTCCCCGGCAGCGGGCAGGCTGCCGTCCCGCCGTGGCGGTGGCGTCGGCAAGGGCAGCCGTACCGTGAACTCCGCGCCGCCCTCCTCCGCGTCCGTGACGGCGAGCGTGCCCGACGCGCGGGTGACTGCCTGGGCCACCAGGGCCAGGCCGATGCCGCGGCCGGGGCCGCGGGTGGTCCAGCCGCGGCCCAGGACCGCGTCCCGGTCGGCCGGGCGGACGCCGGGGCCGCTGTCGCCGACCCGGAGCAGCAGCTCGCCGTCGCCCGCGCGGGCCGCGACCGTGACGGTCACGCGGGCGTGCGGGGTCCCGCCGGCCGCCTCCACCGCGTTGTCGATGAGGTTGCCCAGGATCGTCACCAGGTCCCGGGCCGGCAGGGCCGCCGGTACGAGCCCGTCGTCGATACGGCTGTCGTCGGTGAGGACCAGCTCCACACCCCGCTCGTTGGCCTGCGCCGCCTTGCCGAGCAGCAGCGCCGCGAGCACCGGCTCCCCGACGGCGTCCACGACCCGGTCGGTGAGCGCCTGGGCGAGCTCCAGCTCCGCCGTCGCGAACTCCACCGCCTCGGCCACCCGCCCCAGTTCGATGAGCGAGACCACCGTGTGCAGCCGGTTCGCCGCCTCGTGGGCCTGCGAGCGCAGCGCCTCCGTGAAGCCGCGCTCGGAGTCCAACTCGCCGGACAGTGACTGGAGTTCCGTACGGTCCCTGAGCGTGACGACCGTCCCGCGCCGCTCCCCGCCCACCACCGGCCGGGTGTTGACCACCAGGACCCGGTCCGCCGTCAGATGCGTCTCGTCCACCCGCGGCTCCGAGGACAGCAGCGCACCCGTCAGCGTCGCGGGCAGCCCGAGCTCCGCCGCCGGCCGGCCGACGACCCCCTCGTCCAGGCCGAGCAGCTCCCGCGCCCCGTCGTTGATGAGGGCGATCCGCCGCCGCCCGTCGAGCATCACGAGCCCTTCGCGGACCGCGTGCAGCGCCGCCTCGTGGTAGTCGTGCATCCGGCTCAGCTCCGTCGCGTTCATGCCGTGCGTGTGGCGACGCAGCCGCGCGTTGACCACGTACGTCCCCGCCCCGCCGAGCGCGAGCGCCGCGCCCGCCATGCCGAGCAGCGCGGTGACCTGCTCCCGTACCTGCTCGCTGATCGTGTCGATCGTGATGCCCGCGCTGACCAGCGCGACGACCCTGCCGTCGTCGAAGACGGGCGCCACCGTCCGTACGGAGGGGCCGAGTATCCCCAGGTGGGTCTCGGAGTACGTCCGGCCCGCCGCGGCCTCCTCGATGTGCCCGAGGTACGTCCGGCCGATCTGCGCGGGCTCGGGGTGGGTCCAGCGGGTGCCGTCCGGGGCCATGATCACCACGAACGCGACACCCGCGTGGCTGCGCAGGGACTCGGCGTACGGCTGGAGCACCGCCGTCGGGTCCGCGGAGCGGGCCGCCGCGACCACGGACGGGGAGTCGGCGACGGCCGCGGCGGTCGCGGTGGCCTGGCGCCGCGCGGTCTCCTCGGCCTGCGCCCGGTCCGTCACGTACGCGAAGACCGCGCACCCCGCCACGACGACGGCCACGAGCACGACCTGCATCGCGAAGAGCTGGCCGGCCAGGCTGCGGGGGTGGGGGAGGGGGAAGCGGACACGCATGCGGGTAAGTGTGCACGCCGGGATGTGCGGCGGCGCGTGGCGTTCCCGAATCGTTCCTTTTCCGTCGTCGCTTCCGTCGTCGCTTCCGTCGCCGCGCGCGATGCCCGCCGACGTGCGCCGATGCCCGCCCGGCGCCCGCCCGTCGTTTCGGTCGTGAACGAAACGTACGCAACCGTGACCCCGGTCACAGGCTGATGAATAGTCGCGGTGGTCCACCGGGACGTGGACATGGACACCCCCAGCACGAGGAGGACCCCGTGGCCGCACGACGGGACCGCACCCACTATCTGTACCTGGCCGTCATCGGAGCCGTACTGCTCGGCATCGCGGTCGGCTTCCTGGCGCCCGGCGTCGCCGTCGAGCTCAAGCCGCTGGGCACCGGCTTCGTCAACCTGATCAAGATGATGATCTCGCCGATCATCTTCTGCACGATCGTGCTCGGAGTCGGTTCGGTCCGGAAGGCCGCGAAGGTCGGCGCCGTGGGGGGTCTCGCGCTCGGCTACTTCATGGTCATGTCGACCGTCGCCCTCGCGATCGGCCTGGTCGTCGGCAACCTCCTGGAGCCCGGCTCCGGGCTCCACCTCACCAAGGAGCTGGCCGAGGCCGGTGCCAAGCAGGCCGAGGGCGCGAGCGAGTCCACGCCGGACTTCCTGCTCGGGATCATCCCGACGACCCTCGTCTCCGCCTTCACCGAGGGCGAGGTCCTCCAGACCCTCCTCGTCGCCCTGCTCGCCGGATTCGCGCTCCAGGCCATGGGGGCGGCCGGGGAACCGGTCCTGCGGGGGATCGGGCACATCCAGCGCCTCGTCTTCCGCATCCTCGGCATGATCATGTGGGCCGCCCCTGTCGGCGCGTTCGGCGCGATCGCGGCCGTCGTCGGCGCCACCGGCGCCGCCGCGCTGAAGTCCCTCGCCGTCATCATGATCGGCTTCTACCTGACCTGCGCGATCTTCGTCTTCGTCGTGCTCGGGCTGCTCCTCAGGCTGGTCGCGGGGATCAACATCTGGTCCCTCCTGAAGTACCTGGGCCGCGAGTTCCTGCTGATCCTCTCGACCTCGTCGTCGGAGTCCGCGCTGCCCCGGCTGATCGCGAAGATGGAGCACCTGGGCGTCAGCAAGCCGGTCGTCGGCATCACCGTGCCGACCGGCTACTCCTTCAACCTCGACGGCACCGCGATCTACCTGACGATGGCCTCGCTGTTCGTCGCCGAGGCGATGGGCGACCCGCTGACCGTCGGCGAGCAGATCTCCCTCCTCGTCTTCATGATCATCGCCTCGAAGGGCGCCGCCGGTGTCACCGGCGCCGGACTCGCGACCCTCGCGGGCGGCCTCCAGTCGCACCGGCCCGAGCTGGTCGACGGGGTGGGCCTGATCGTCGGCATCGACCGCTTCATGAGCGAGGCCCGCGCCCTCACCAACTTCGCGGGCAACGCCGTCGCGACGGTGCTGGTCGGCACCTGGACGAAGGAGATCGACAAGGCGCGGGTCTCCGAGGTCCTCGCCGGCCAGGTCCCCTTCGACGAGAAGACCCTCGTCGACGACCACGCCCCGGCGTCCCCCGTCCCGGACCAGCGGGCCGACGACGCCGGGGAGAAGGCCCGCGCGGGCGTCTGAAGACCCCGGGTCCCGGGCCTTGAGCCGGATCCGGGCCCCGGGAGAAGGGCGGCCCCCGACGGGGTCGCCCTTTTCGCGCGCCTGGCACTCCCTCCGCTAGTCACCCCTCACCGGCCGTCCAGTTCCGCCAACTCCCCTCCCGTCAGGACGAGATCGGCCGCCGCCGCCGAGTCCCGGGCCGACTCCGGGCGGCTCGCGCCCGGGATCGGCAGAACCGTCTCCGAGCGGGCGAGCAGCCAGGCGAGTGCCACCCGCTGCGGGCTGACCCCGCGGGCCCGCGCCACCCGGTGGAACGCCCCGAAGTCGGGGTCCTCCTCCCGCGCCGACGCCCCGTCCAGGGAGCTGTGCGAGATCCCGCCCAGCGGGCTCCACGGCAGGAAGGCGAGGCCGAGCTCGGCGCAGAGCCGCAGTTCGGGCTCGCTGTCCCGAACCGCGGGCGAGTAGCGGTTCTGTACGGAGACCAGCCGGTCGCCCAGGATCTCGCGGGCCAGCAGGATCTGCGCGGTGTCCACGTTCGAGATCCCGGCCAGCCGGACCGTCCCCGCGTCCAGCAGCTCCCGTATCGCCCCCAGGGATTCGGCGTACGGGACGGCCGGGTCCGGCTTGTGCAGCTGGTACAGGCCGATCGAGCCGCCCCCGAGCCGTCGCGCCGACGCCTCCGCCGCCCGCCGCAGGTGCTCGGGCCGGCCGTCGACCGTCCAGCCGCCGTCGTCCGTGCGGCCGCGGCCGCCCTTGGTCGCGACCAGGATGCCGTCGGTGCGGCCCCCGTACGCGGCCAGGGCCCGGGCCGCGAGCAGCTCGCCCTCGCCGGGTTCGCCGCCCGGCGGGTGGTAGGAGTCGGCGGTGTCGAGGAGCGTGACGCCCGCGTCGAGCGCCGCGTGCACGGTGGCGAGGGCCCGGGCCTCGTCCGGCCGGCCCTCGATCGAGAGCGGCATCGTGCCCAGACCGACCGCCCCGACCCGCACGCCCCCCAACATCCGGCCCCGCGTCACGCCTTCACCCCCAACGTCTCCGACACGGCCCGCGGCAGCCACTCCGAGGAATGCGAGAAGGCATAACCCAGCTCACCCGCCCGCGCGTTGTCCATCGCGTACGAACGGGCGAAGGAGAACGGTGAGACCTCGCCGACCTCAACCTCCTGGAAGACCGCCCGGCCGCCCACCCGCTTCTCGATCTCCGCGCAGATCTCGGCCGTGGTCAGCGGGCCATGGGAATGGGCGTTCACAGGCCCGGTGAATTCCGCCTCGACCGCCCACGCGAGGAACGCGGCGATCTCCTCCACGTACACATAGGTCGCCGGCCGGTTCACCACGGGAACGGCGATCGGCTCGCCCGCCCGGATCCGCCGCGAGTAGTGGTCGAGCCGGCCGGTGAAGTCGTCCTCGCCGCCGAGCACATGGGCCACCCGCACCGAGGTCCACGCGAAGGGCGGCCCCGCCGCGAACACCGCCTCCGCCTGCCGCTTCCCCTCCCCGTAGTGCTCTTCGAGGAACTCCGGGTCGTCCCAGGCCAGGCCCGTGTCGACGACGACCGTGTCCAGGTCGAGGACGGACTCGGCGACCGGTACGGCCGAGTCCTCGTACGCGTACACCTCGACCGTCGACGTCATCACGTACCGCCCGGTGCGCGGGCCGAACACGCGCCGGGCGATCTCCGCCTGGCGCGGGGTGTAGCAGACCTGGTCGACGACGACGTCGAAGGAACGGCCCGCGAGAACGGATTCGAGCGCGGATTCGTCGTCCCGGTCGGCGACGAGGTGCTCGATTCCCGCGGGCGCGCCCGAAGAGCCCCGGTTGAGGATCGTGACCCGATGCCCGGATTCCCGCAGAAGGGCGATGAGCCGCTTTCCGAAATAGCGATTCCCGCCGATGACCAGAACGTCCATCAATTCCAACTCCCTTGTGTCACGGAACAAGTGTTACGTTGATCCGTCGCCGTCTGAAGGGGGAAACATGGGAGTCCCGGCTGCCGTACCGAAGGAACCACGGCCTTCGCGTCCCGCCACCGTCGAAACCTCGGCGGCCGCTTTCGACGCCGTCGACCGGCGGATCCTGGACCTCCTGCAGAGCGACGGCCGCATCAAGCTCAGCGAGCTGGGCCGCCGCGTCCGGCTCAGCCCGGCCGCCGTCACCGAGCGGGTCCGCCGCCTCGAGGCGAGCGGCGCGGTGACCGGCTACGGCGCGCATGTCTCCCCGGCCCGGCTCGGCTACGGCATCCAGGCCTTCATCCGGGTGAACCCGCACGGCGGCTACACCCTGAAGCACCCCAGGACCCTGGAGCTGACCGCGCGCCCGGAGGTCCTGGAGGTCCACCACGTGGTGGGGGAGGACTGCTGGATCCTCAAGGTCGCCGTCACCGGCACCATCCACCTGGAGGAGATCCTGGAACAGACCTCGGCCCTCGGCCGGACCACGACGTCGATCGTCCTGTCGTCCCCGGTGACCCGGAAGCCCCTGCTGCCGCCCGACTGACCCCGCCCCCACCACGCCGCCCTCTTGCCTTGACGTCGGCGTCAAGGCCTACGGTCGGGGACATGCGCATCGGAGAGCTGGCCGAGCGGGCCGGGACCACCACGCGGACTCTGCGGTACTACGAGTCCCGGGGTCTCCTGACCGCCCGGCGCACGGAGCAGGGGTACCGCACGTACGACGAGGACGACCTGCGACTCCTCCAGCAGATCAGGACCCTTCAGGACTTCGGGTTCGAGCTGGAGGACACGCGGCCGTTCGTCGACTGCCTCCGCGCGGGGCATCCGGCGGGGGACTCCTGTCCCGCGTCGATCGCCGTCTACCGGCGGAAGGTCGCCGAGCTCGACGGTCTCATCGAACAGCTCCAGGCGGTACGCGCCCAGATGGGCGCCCAGCTGCTGCGGGCCGAGGCGGAGCTGCCGCACGGCCCGGAGCCCCGGTGCGAACTCGAAGCGGGCACGGATACGGAGGGGTGACGGAGATGACGACGTCCACGCAGGGCGTGACCGAGGTGACGGACGCGGACTTCGCGGCGGAGGTGCTGGGATCCGAGCTGCCGGTCCTGGTGAAGTTCACCGCGGTGTGGTGCGGACCGTGCCGGCAGCTGAAGCCGGTACTCGCCGCCATCGCCGCGGAGGAGGCGGCGCGGCTGCGGATCGTCGAGATCGACGTCGACCGCAACCCGGAGACCACGGTGCGGTACGGGGTGCTGGCGACCCCGACGATGATGGTGTTCCGGGCCGGGGAGCCGGTGAAGTCGATCGTCGGAGCCCGCCCGAAGCGCCGCCTCCTGGAGGAGCTGGAGGACGTGCTCGCCTGAACCGCTCGGCCAGGTCACCTCCCGGGCGGCCCGGTACGGACTTGAACGACCGGAACGGAAGACACCCCCTAGGACTCTCCCATGCGGATGTTGTCGGAGATGTAGCGGAAGTACGGGTCGTATGTGCTGCGGGGCGGCCTGTGGCCCGTCGGCGGGAGCATGGCCGGCGGGATTCCGCCGACCGACTTGTGGGTCTCACCCGTCCACCACTGCTCGACGATGCTCGCCTGCGCCTCGATTCCGAAGGAGCGGAAGGGCGGCCCCGGCGGGCCGTAGAGGTAGCTCGCCGAGCCGCCCAGTTTGTCCAGCGCCGCCTTCCAGAAGTACTCGCTCTTGAAGGACTTGTGGGCGACCTGCCAGGCGTGCGTGAGTTCGTGCATGAGCAGCCCCTCCGAGGGGTTGTCGTACGCGTCGCCGAGATTGACGAGGATCGTGCCGTCGGTGCTGGGCGTCACGAACGCCTGGTTCTCCTGCCCCGAAAGGTTCGTGAGCCGGATCCGGTCCCACGGCAGGGTGTCCTCGAAGCACTCCAGTGCCGACGCCTTCTCCGTGGGGCGCAGCCTCCGGTGCCTCACCAGCGCGTTCCCTATCAGCACGCCTCCGACGAACACCGGGATGATCATGGTCGGCCCGAGGAGGAAGGCCGCACCGCCGGCGAGCGCCAGCCCCGGCAAGCCGCCCGCCTCGAACAGCGACGTGTTCGAGAGGGCGCCCAGTTCCGAGCCGACGAAGACCAGCCCGGCGAGGCAGTGACCCGCGGGCCCCAGGGGGCTCAGGAGCGCCGAGGTGACCGCGAACTCGAGGACGTCGCCCGCCAGGTCCGCCACGCCCCCGATCAGTCCCGTCAGCTCCGAGCTGCGGCTCACCGACAAGGTGCCCGTCCGCAGGTCCGGCCACCGGGCGGCGATCTCGACCTCGCTCGCGTCCTGGTCCCAGTCACGGCGGTCGGGACCGGGCGTGTCCCAGCCGAACACCGAGCCGGACGCCTGGGCGATCACCGCCACCAGGCCGTTCGCCGAGCGCACCACGCCCCGCACGCAGAACTCGTACGAGAGGAGCCCGGTGGCCTCCATGAAACCCTTGAACCGCGCCGACCCGTCGCTGTTGAGGACGTACTCGACCCTGCCGCCCAGGGGAACCCCGTCCGGCGTGATCACCGGCAGGGAGAACGTCCGCGACTCCGGGCGCTGCCTGATCGTCAGCTCCGACACGGCGGTGCCCCGCTGCACCCCGCCGTTCGACGACCAGTCGATGCCGATCGGCAGTCCGGCGGCGGGTCGGGCGTGCTCGGGGTGGACGTCGAGCCGCAGCGGGCACGTCTTCGGGGCGTCACCCGGCGACAGTTCCAGCGTCCCGGACTCGACGGTGACCCCGGGCGGCAGGGCGGCCGGAGTCAGCCGGACCGTCTTGCTGCCGCCGTCGGAGGAGACGGACACGGTCAGCTGGGCGCTTCCGCCGGTCAGGACGTCCAGGGTGAGCGGGCTGGTCCACACGGTGGTGGCGCCCGGCAGGACCTCGACCCGGAGGTCGGCGTACCGCATGGTGACCCCGCCGTGGAAGGAGGCCGCGAGTCTCGCGTGCAGCACCGGCCCCACGGGTGCCGTACGCGCGACCCGGAGCGGGAGGCTCACCGTACGCTCGGCGAAGGGCTCGTACACGAGATGGATCTCCGGCACCGACAGGCCGCTGTCCCAGCCCTGGATGCCGAAGGTCACCTCTCCGCCGGCGCCCAGGCCCGACGTCACCGTCACCGCGAGTTCGGCAGTGCCGCCCTGCCCCACGGCGAGGGTGTCCCGCTCCAGCGTCACCGCCACGTCCTCGACGATCGCCTCGACCGGTACGTTCACCGGTGTCCACTGCGGGGCCATCAGCTTCAGCACCGAGTTCGCGACACCGCCCCAGTTCTCCGCCGCCACGAAGTTCACGCGCACGAGGACCTGGTCGCCGCGCCGCACCTGCACCGGGCCCGTGCCCGTGGCACGGCCGACCTCCTGGAAGTCGCGGTAACCCTCGTCGCGCACCCGGTCCAACTCCTGCGGCGACATCCCGTCGAGCAGGCCGAGCCGTTGCGCCTGCTGGAAGGTGAGTATCTTCTCGCGGGACACGACGGTCTCGGAGGACCGGACGGTCGGCGCTCCGCCGACCAGGAAGACCCGCAGGTCCGCCCCGGAAGGGGCCTTGCCGACGAAGACGTTGGCGCTCTTGGTCTCGCCCGGTTCCATCCCCAGCCGGATCAGGTCCGGTTCCACGAGGGGAACGTGGTCACCCGCGCCGACGGACACGTACAGCGGCAGTTCCCCGGCCGGCTCGCCGTCCATCAGGACGAGCATCCGGCCGGTGTGCCACTGGGCGGCGGCGGTCTCCGGAGCGGCGCACTCAAGCCGGACCCTGACCTCGTGGCCGTGGCCCCCGACAGGGACGGGCTCCGTGCCCGTGCCTTCCACGAGGACCACGGAGTCCTCGACGACGGCGTGGCGACGCGCCGACTCCCTGATCTCGGGCGGGAACGGGGGCAGTTCATCGATCTCGTCGCGCCGCATCCGCCGACGGAAGATCTGGGAGACCTCGACGGACCCGACCCGGACGAGCGGACCGACGCCCTCGACGCGGACCGTCATGTCCCCGGCGGGAAGGCGGGTGAGGCGGACATCCTCGCCGTGGGACGTGCCGGGCACCACATGGGTGCACATGATGAGGGGGGCGAAGGCGGTCATCGCTGCTCCTCGACCTGCCGGATCACCCGCCTGCTCCTCCAGTCTCCTCCGGCGGCATCCGCTTGTCCTCCGCACCGGTGGTCTCTCGCCGGCAGGGCTCCAGCAGGGCATACGGAAATACCCCGACTAGAATTGACAGTCGGGGTATTTTCTCGCGTATATTAATGGATTCCGTGTCTGGAAAGACCACAGACACAAAGAAGTTCAATAAACGCACTGTATCGCGCCGGGAGTCGAATTGTCAACCGAGGAATTTCGGAACGAGCAGCAATTCATCACCGATCTCTACGCACGGCTCGACGACCTGAGGGACCAGGCCGAGGCCGCCGTCGAGCAGGCCCTGCGCGCCCCGGGGGCCGGCAGCAACCAGGGCCGGCTCGAACGGGACGTCATGGTCGCCGAGCAGTCCGGGCTGCTGGCCGCGTTCAACGCGGGGGAGAGCGGGCTCTGTTTCGGGCGTCTCGTCTTCAAGGACGGGCGCGACCACCACATCGGCCGGCTCGGGATCCGCGAGGACGACCCGAACCGCACCCCGCTCGTCGTCGACTGGCGCGCCGAGGTCGCCCGCCCCTTCTACCTCGCCACCGGGTACGAGCCGATGGGCCTCTCCCGCCGGCGGCACATCAGCACCCTCGGCCGCACCGTGACGGCCCTCCACGACGAGGTCCTCGACCTCGGCGACACCACCCGCACCGGGTACGAGAGCCGCGACGCCGACGAGGTGCTGCTCGCCGCGCTCGACGCCGCCCGCACCGGCCGGATGCACGACATCGTGCAGACCATCCAGGCCGAGCAGGACGCCATCATCCGCTCCCCGCACCGCGGAGTCCTCGTCGTCGAGGGCGGTCCCGGCACCGGCAAGACGGCCGTCGCCCTGCACCGCGCCGCCTACCTCCTCTACGCCCACCGCGAGCAGCTCGCCAAGCGGGCCGTCCTCATCGTCGGACCCAACCCGGCCTTCCTCGGCTACATCGGCAACGTCCTGCCCTCCCTCGGCGAGACCGGCGTCCTCCTCGCCACCCCCGCCGAGCTGTTCCCCGGCGTCCGCGCCACCGGCACCGACACCCCGCGCGCCGCCGCCGTCAAGGGCTCGGCCGCCATGGCGGAGGCGCTCGCCGGGGCCGTACGCGACCGCCAGCAGGTCCCCGAGCGCGGCGAACCGCTGATCGTCCCGCACGAGGACGGCGACCTGGTCATCGACTGGGACATGGCCCTCGAAGCCCGCCACAAGGCCCGCGAGACGGCCCTCCCGCACAACCTCGCCCGCCCCTACTTCGTCTTCCGGATCCTGGACGCGCTCGCCGAGCAGCTCGCCGACCGGATCGGCGCGGACCCCTACGGCGGCCCCAACTTCCTCGGCCCCGACGACATCGCCCTGCTCGCCAAGGGCATCGCCGCCAACCCCGACGTGTACGCGGCGGTCGACACCCTCTGGCCCGCCCTCACCCCGGGGGACTTCCTCGCCGACTACCTGACCGAACCCACCCACCTCCCCGACGCCGCCGCCGAGGCGATCCGCCGCACCGGCGGGCCCTGGACCCCCGCCGACGTACCGCTCCTCGACGAGGCCGCCGAACTCCTCGGCGAGGACGACTCGGCCGTCCGCGCCGCCGAGGAGGCCGAACGGCAGAAGCAGATCCAGTACGCGCAGGGCGTCCTCGACGTCTCCTACGCCTCCCGCACCTACGAGTTCGAGGACAAGGAGGAGCAGGACAAGGACGCCTCCGAGGTCCTCTCGGCGCACGACATCATCGACGCCGAACGCTTCGCCGAGCGGCACGAGGAGGCCGACCACCGCACCGCCGCCGAACGCGCCGCCGCCGACCGCACCTGGGCCTTCGGGCACATCATCGTCGACGAGGCCCAGGAGCTCTCCGCGATGGCCTGGCGGCTCCTCATGCGCCGCAGCCCCAACCGCTCGATGACCCTGGTCGGCGACCCCGCCCAGACCGGCGACCCGGCGGGCGTCGGCGCCTGGGAGCGGATCCTCGCCCCGTACGTGGAAGAGCGCTGGGAACTCGTACGGCTCGGCGTCAACTACCGTACGCCCGCCGAGATCATGGCCGTCGCGGCCGAGGTGCGGCGGGCCGACGACCCGGACTTCGAGCCGCCGAGCTCGGTGCGGTCCACAGGCGTGGAACCCTGGGACCGGACGGTCGACGACCCGGTGAAGGAGGCCGCCGACGCGGTGGCGGCCGAGCTGCGCGCCGAGGGCAGGATCGCCGTCATCGCCCCGCCGGAGCTGCACCCCGGGCTGGTCGCGGCCCTCCCGGACGCCGCGTACGGCCCGGCCCCCGACCTCACCCGGCCGGTGGTCCTGCTCGACCCCCGGCAGGCGAAGGGCCTGGAGTTCGACACGGTCCTCGTCGTCGACCCGGAGGCCATCGTGGCCGGCGCCGCGCACGGCACCAACGACCTGTACGTGGCGCTGACCCGGGCGACCCAGCGGCTCGGCATCATCCGGACGACGACGGCGCGCCCCCGCCCGTGACGCCGGACGCCCCTGCCCGCACCCAGGGCGGGCAGGGGCGTCCGATGCTCACGCGGGCCGCAGCCAGACCGTCGCGAGCGGCGGGAGCGTCATCCGGATGCTCGCCGCCCGCCCGTGGTGCGGCACCGTCTCCGTCTTCACCGGGTCGCGCCCCACCACGTCCCCGCCGCCGTACCGCCCGTCATCCGTGTTCAGGACCTCCGTCCAGGCGACCACCGCGTCCGGCACCCCGAGCCGGTAGTCGTGCCGTACCACCGGCGAGAAGTTGCAGACGGCGAGCAGCGGCGAGCCGGCCGCGTCGAAGCGGAGGAAGGCGAAGACGTTGTCCTCGGCCGCGTCCCCGACCACCCACTGGAAACCCTCGGGGGCGGTGTCCCGCTCCCAGAGCGAGGGCGTCGCCGCGTACACCGTGTTCAGGTCGCGGACGAGATCCCGCACCCCCCGGTGGTCCGGCTCCGCCCCGTACGCCGGGTCGAGCAGCCACCAGTCGGGCCCGTGGTCCGCCGACCACTCCGCTCCCTGTGCGAACTCCTGTCCCATGTAGAGCAGTTGCTTGCCCGGGTGGGCCCACATGAAGCCGAGGTAGGCGCGGTGGTTGGCGCGCTGCTGCCACCAGTCGCCCGGCATCTTCGACACCAGGGCCCGCTTGCCGTGCACCACCTCGTCGTGCGAGATCGGCAGGATGTAGTTCTCGCTGTACGCGTACACCATCGAGAAGGTCATCTCGTGGTGGTGGTACTTGCGGTGCACCGGCTCCTTCTGCACGTACTCCAGGGAGTCGTGCATCCAGCCCATGTTCCACTTCATGCCGAAACCCAGACCGCCGAAACCGCCCGGCCCCACCTGGTCCGTCGCCCGCGTCACCCCGTCCCAGGCCGTGGACTCCTCCGCGAACGTGATGATCCCCGGGCAGCGCCGGTACACGGTCGCGTTCATCTCCTGGAGGAAGGCCACCGCGTCCAGGTTCTCCCGGCCCCCGTACTCGTTCGGCAGCCACTCGCCGTGCTCCCGCGAGTAGTCCAGGTAGAGCATCGAGGCGACCGCGTCGACCCGCAGGCCGTCGATGTGGAACTCCTGGCACCAGTACACGGCGTTCGCCACCAGGAAGTTCCGCACCTCCTTGCGCCCGTAGTCGAACTCCAGGGTCCCCCAGTCGGGGTGGTGCGAGCGGCGCGGGTCCTCGTGCTCGTACAGCGGCCGCCCGTCGAACTCCGCGAGCGCCCAGTCGTCCTTCGGGAAGTGCGCCGGGACCCAGTCCATCAGGACCCCGATCCCCGCCCGGTGCAGCGAGTCGACCAGGAACCTGAAGTCGTCCGGGGTGCCCATGCGGGCCGTCGGCGCGTAGAACCCCGTCACCTGGTAGCCCCAGGAGCCGCCGAAGGGATGCTCGGTGACCGGCATCAGCTCCACATGCGTGAAACCGAGGTCGCGGACGTACGCGGGCAGCTGCTCGGCGAGCTGGCGGTACGTGAGCCCCGGCCGCCACGACGGCAGGTGCACCTCGTACACCGAGAGCGGCGCCTCGTGGTGCGGGCGGGCGCCGCGCCGCTCCATCCACTCGGCGTCGTCCCACGTGTAGTGCGAGGCCGTGACGATCGACGCGGTGTTCGGCGGGCACTCGGTACGGCGGGCCATCGGGTCCGCGCGGAGCGTGTGCGTACCGTCGGGGCGCGTGATGTCGTACTTGTAGACCGCGCCCTCCCCGATCCCCGGCACGAACAGCTCCCACACGCCCGTCGCACCCAGCGAGCGCATCGGAAGGCCCGTGCCGTCCCAGTGCGTGAACTCACCGGTGACCCGCACCCCGCGCGCGTTCGGCGCCCAGACCGCGAACCGGGTGCCGGACACCCCCTCGTGGGTCATCGGGTGGGAGCCGAGCGCCGTCCACAGCTCCTCGTGCCGGCCCTCGCCGATGAGGTGCAGGTCCAGCTCGCCGAGGGACGGCAGGAAGCGGTACGGGTCGTGCACGGCGAGCTCGTCGCCGTCGTAGCGGACGCGGAGCTCGTACGCCGGGACCTTGCGGAGCAGCGGCAGGAGCCCGGAGAAGAGGCCGTCGCCCTCGTCGCGCAGCGGCACGCGCTTGCCCTTGGCGAGGACGGTAACCTCCTTCGCCCACGGGCGCAGCACCCGCACCACGACCCCGCCGCGCACCGGATGCGCGCCGAGCACGCCGTGCGGGTCGTGGTGCTCACCGGCGAGCAGCCGGGCCCGGTCGCCCGGATCGAGCGGTGGCGGGGACGTGGTCCTGGTGGCCTTGGTCTTGGTGCTGCTGCGGGCCGTCTTGCCTGCGGGGCGGGCGGTCACCGGGGGTGCCTCCTAAGGGGTACGGGGGTACTGATGCGCAACGGCGAGGTGCGGGGGCGGGACACGCGGCCGAACGGGTCATGGGGTTGTCGACAGGCGTTCGATCGCGGACATGGGGACCGGGAGCCAGTCCGGGCGGTGGCGGGCCTCGTACACGACCTCGTAGACCGCCTTGTCCGTCTCGTAGGCGCGCAGGAGCGCCGGGTCCGCCCGGGGGTCCGCGCCCGACGCCTCCGCGTACCCCGCGCAGAACGCCGCCCGGCACCGCGCCGCCCACTCCGCGTTCCAGGGGCGGTGGGTGCGGGCCGCGTAGTCGAAGGAGCGGAGCATCCCCGCCACGTCGCGGACCGTGGGCTGCGGGCTGCGCCGCTCGTCCAGCGGCTTCGCCGGCTCGCCCTCGAAGTCGATGACGGCCCAGCCGCCGTCGGCCCCCCTGAGGGTCTGCCCCAGGTGCAGGTCGCCGTGGATGCGCTGGACCGCGCTGCCCCCGGCCGCGCCGCTCGCCGCCGCGAACACGGCCCGCAGGCCCGGCACGTGCGGCAGGAGCGCGGGCACGGCCTGCGCCGCCGAGTGCAGCCGCCGGTCCATCGCGGCCGCGAGCTGCTCGGTCTCGGCCCGGGCGAGCCGCCGGGTCGGCAGGGCCTCGGCGAGGGCGAGGTGGACCTCGGCCGTGGCCCGGCCGAGGTCCCGCGCCTCGGCGGTGAACTCCCGTCCGTCGGCCAGCGAGTCGAGCGCGAGCCGCCAGCCGTCCCGCGAGTCCCGCAGATAGGGCTGGAGGACACCGAGGGTCGCGGCCCCCGACTCGAACCAGGCGACCGGCGCGGGGACCCGGGCGCAGCCGGCTCCGGCGAGGGCGAGCGGCAGTTCCAGGTCGGGGTTGGCGCCGGGGCTGACCCGGCGGAAGATCTTCAGGATGTACGAATCGCCGTAGACAAGGGACGTGTTGGACTGCTCGGCGTCGAGGACGCGGGGCGCGAGCGCGGCCGGAAGGGCCGTCGTGGCGTGGAAGCGCAGGGGGCCGGTCCGGCCCGGGGTGCGCAGCCGCTCGTAGACGAGGCCGGCGAGCCGCGGGTCGCGCAGCCCTTCGTACACGGCGCGTCCGGCGAGCGGACCCTGCCGGATCCGCCCGAGCAGGGCGGGCGCGAGGCGGGGCGGGAGCTGACTCCGTACGCCCAGGAGCAGTTGGTAGCAGTCGGTGGGCGTGCCGGGCGGGCGGCTCGGCTGTTCGACCCGTACGAGCAGATGGAGGAGTCCGGGTCCCGCGCCGTCCAGGGGCAGCAGCTCGGTGGCCGCTTCCAGCGTGAAGCCGGTGACCCGGCGGCCCTTGCCCGCGAACCAGCGCTGTCTGGGCAGCCATTCGTGGAGCAGGGGAGCGAGGGACGGAAGGAGGGCGTCCGGGGCCCGGGTGGTGGATGCGGTCTCCGGCATGGCGTCGCGTCCTTTCCCCGGGGCGCGCAGTTGGCTTTCGTATGCGTTCAAATGCGCAGAGTGTCCCGGATGGCGGCTAGGGCTGTCCGGATGTGCGGGACGTGTCGGAGGGGGAAGATCCGTATGGGCCCGGCAAGAAGGCCCGGATGGACCTGAATCGTGACGTGGAACGTGTGTGGGACACAGTGCCCAGAGGGGGACGGGGGAAACCGTCCCACCCCGGACGAATCCGAACTGACCGGCGGTCAGCCCTCCTTGAGACGGAACCAGTAGAAGCCGTGTCCCGCAAGGGTCAGGAGGTACGGCAGCTGGCCGATGGCCGGGAACTGCACCCCGCCGATCAGCTCGACCGGATGGCTGCCGGCGAAGCTCCGCAGGTCCAGTTCGGTCGGCTGCGCGAACCGCGAGAAGTTGTTCACGCAGAGGACGAGATCATCACCGTCTTCCCGGAGGAAGGCGAGCACCGCCGGGTTGGACGACGGGAGTTCGGTGTACGTGCCCGTCCCGAAGGCCCGGTTCTGCTTACGGATCTCGATCATCCGCTTCGTCCAGTGCAGCAGCGAGGACGGTGAGGCCATCCCCGCCTCGACGTTGGTCACCTGGTAGCCGTGCACCGGGTCCATGATGGTCGGCAGGTAGAGCCGCCCCGGGTCGCAGGACGAGAAGCCCGCGTTCCGGTCGGGTGTCCACTGCATCGGGGTGCGCACCCCGTCCCGGTCTCCCAGCCAGATGTTGTCGCCCATGCCGATCTCGTCGCCGTAGTACAGCACCGGCGAGCCCGGCAGCGAGAAGAGCAGCGCGGTGAACAGCTCCATCTGGTTGCGGTCGTTGTCGAGGAGCGGGGCGAGCCGGCGCCGGATGCCGATGTTGGCCCGCATCCGCGGGTCCTTGGCGTACTCGGCGTACATGTAGTCCCGTTCCTCGTCCGTGACCATTTCGAGGGTGAGCTCGTCGTGGTTGCGGAGGAAGATGCCCCACTGGCAGCCGGAGGGGATCTGCGGGGTCTTCGCCAGGATTTCCGAGACCGGGTAGCGCGACTCGCGCCGTACCGCCATGAAGATGCGCGGCATGACCGGGAAGTGGAAGGCCATGTGGCACTCGTCGCCACCCGAGCCGAAGTCGCCGAAGTAGTCGACGACGTCCTCGGGCCACTGGTTCGCCTCGGCGAGCAGCACCGTGTCCGGGTAGTGGTCGTCGATCTCCTTGCGGACCCGCTTGAGGAAGGCGTGGGTGGCGGGGAGGTTCTCGCAGTTGGTGCCCTCCTGCTGGTACAGGTACGGCACCGCGTCGAGCCGGAAGCCGTCGATCCCCAGGTCCAGCCAGAACTTCAGCGCGGAGAGGATCTCCTCCTGCACGGCCGGGTTCTCGTAGTTGAGGTCGGGCTGGTGCGAGAAGAACCGGTGCCAGTAGTACTGCTTGCGGACCGGGTCGAAGGTCCAGTTCGAGGACTCGGTGTCGACGAAGATGATCCGGGCGTCCGCGTACTGCTTGTCGTCGTCGGCCCAGACGTAGTAGTCGCCGTACGGGCCTTCCGGGTCGCGCCGCGACTCCTGGAACCACGGGTGCTGGTCGCTCGTGTGGTTCATGACGAAGTCGATGACCACGCGCATCCCGCGCTGGTGGGCCGAGTCGACGAACTCGACGAAGTCCGCCAGGTCGCCGAACTCGGGGAGCACCGACGTGTAGTCGGCGACGTCGTAGCCGCCGTCCCGCAGCGGGGACTTGAAGAACGGCGGCAGCCAGAGGCAGTCCACGCCCAGCCACTGGAGGTAGTCCAGTTTGGACGTGATGCCCTTCAGGTCTCCGACGCCGTCCCCGTTGCTGTCCTGGAAGGACCGGACGAGGACCTCGTAGAAGACCGCCCGCTTGAACCAGTCGGGATCACGGTCCTTGGCTGGGGTGTCCTCGAAGGTGTCGGGGACGGGCTCGTTGACAGTCATGATGTGGGTGACCCTCCGGTCTGCGGGGACGGTCGCAGGACGAGGACGTGCGCGGGCGTGACACCCGGCTCTAGGCGCACGTAACTGGCCCTGCCCCAGTGATAGGTCTCGCCGGTGAGCTCGTCGCGCACCGGCACGGTCTCGTGCCAGTCGAGGCCGAGTTCCGGCATGTTCAACGAGACCGTCGCCTCCTGGGTGTGGTGCGGGTCGAGGTTGACGACCACCAGAACGGTGTTCGAACCGGAGCGCTTGCTGTACGCGATCACCTGCGCGTTGTCCGTGTCGTGGAAGCTCAGGTTCCGCAACCGGCGCAGGGCCGGGTGACGGCGCCTGATCCGGTTCAGGGCGGTGATGAGCGGAGTGATCGTCTTCCCCGACCGCTCCGCCGACTCCCAGTCACGCGGACGCAGTTGGTACTTCTCCGAGTCGAGGTACTCCTCGCTGCCGACCCGCAGCGGGGTGTTCTCGCACAGCTCGTACCCGGCGTACACACCCCAGGTCGGCGAGAGCGTCGCCGCGAGCACCGCCCGCACCTCGAACGCCGGACGCCCGCCCTCCTGGAGGTAGGCGTGCAGGATGTCCGGGGTGTTCACGAAGAAGTTCGGCCGCATCTGCGCCGCCGTCTCCCCGGACAGCTCCGTCAGGTACTCCGTGAGCTCCTCCTTGGTGTTCCGCCAGGTGAAGTACGTGTACGACTGCTGGAAACCGATCGCGCCGAGCGTCCGCATCATCGCGGGCCGGGTGAACGCCTCCGCCAGGAAGATCACGTCCGGATCGGCCCGGTTGATCTCCCCGATCACCCGCTCCCAGAACACCACCGGCTTGGTGTGCGGGTTGTCGACCCGGAAGATCCGGACCCCGTGGCCCATCCAGTGCCGAAGCACCCGCACGGTCTCCGTGACGATCCCGTCCATGTCGTTGTCGAACGCGATCGGATAGATGTCCTGGTACTTCTTCGGCGGGTTCTCCGCGTACGCGATCGAACCGTCCGGACGGTGGTGGAACCACTCCGGGTGCTTCTCCACCCACGGGTGGTCCGGGGAGCACTGGAGCGCGAAGTCCAGGGCGATCTCCAGACGCAGCTCCCGGGCCCGCGCCACGAAGGCGTCGAAGTCCTCGAAGGTGCCGAGGTCCGGGTGGAGAGCGTCGTGCCCGCCCTCCGGCGAGCCGATCGCCCACGGCACGCCCACATCGCTCGGCGAGGCCGAGAGGGAGTTGTTGGGGCCCTTGCGGTGGGTCTCGCCGATCGGGTGCACCGGCGGCAGGTACACCACGTCGAAGCCCATCGCCGCGACCGCCGGAAGCCGCTCGGCGGCCGTACGGAAGTTCCCCGGAACCGTACGGCCCTTCACCTTCCGTACGCCCTCCGAGCGCGGGAAGAACTCGTACCAGGAGCCGAACAGGGCGCGCTCCCGCTCCACCTGGAGCGGCAACGCGGGGGACGCGGAAAGGAGTTCGCGCAGCGGGTGGCGGTCGAGGACCTCGACGACCCGGGGCGTGAGCGCCGCCGCGAGCCGGGCCGCGGCCGACCGGGACGTGTCGCGCAGCGCGTCGGCGGCGGCGAGCACGGACTCCCGGCCGCCGCCCTTCTTCGGGACGCCCTTGGCGGCCCGTTCGTGCAGCTCGGCGCCCTCGGCGAGGACCAGTTCGGAGTCGATCCCGGCCGGGATCTTGATCCTCGCCGTGTGGCGCCAGGTGGCCACCGGGTCGCTCCACGCCTCGACGGTGTACGTCCAGAGGCCCTCGGACCCGGGGGTGACCACGGCGCCCCACCGGTCGGTGCCCGGCGCCAGTTCGCGCATCGGGGTCCAGGGGCCGGGGCGGCCCGAGGGGCCGCGCAGCACGACATTGGCGGCGACCGCGTCGTGGCCCTCGCGGAAGACGGTCGCCGTCACCTCGAAGGACTCTCCGGCCACCGCCTTCGCGGGGCGCCGACCGCAGTCGACCAGCGGGCGGACGTCCAGTACGGGAATGCGTCCCATGAGCGGATTCACAGCATCACCTGACGGGTTACGGGGGTGCGGGTGGTGGTGCGCTCTTTCTAGCTCCGACGACGGCCGGCGGGTTGCGGGCATGGCCGCTCCTGTCCGCGTTCACTCGGATGGCGGGTTCAGAGGGATGAAGAAGGGGCACGGGGAGACGGGTTCGGGGCCGTACCGCAGGAGCCTTCCCCCGGTTCCCGGGTGGGCAATCCAGACTCTTTGTTAACTACTAGGGCGTAGCCCCACGGGCAAGCCGGTGACCCGGCACAAGAAGAAACCCCGCCCTTGTGGGGCGGGGCCTGATTCCGTCGGTCAGCGCTGGGGTGCCGCGTCCGGTTCGTCCGCGTCCGTCGACCAGACCTGCCAGGGCTGGCGGGCCACCCACTCCTCCACCGGGGCCGGTTCCAGGGCCAGGACCTCCGTCGACACCCCGTCGTCGTCCGCCATCAGGAGCGGATCGGCACCACTCGCCATGTAGTGGTAGATCCCGGCCACCCCCGCCGCCGTCTCCGGCCCCAGAAGCTGCGCCAGCCCGCGCTCGAAAGCGGCCGGATCCAGCTCCTCGTACCGCACCGGGCGCCCCAGGCCCCGGCCGAATGCCGCCGCGAGCTCACCGCCCGTCAGGGAGCGGTCCCCGCCGATGTCGAAGGTCCTCCCCTCCAGGCCCTCCCGGGTGAGCGCCGCGAGCGCCGCCTCCGCGAGGCCCCGGTGCGAGAGCCACGCCGTCCGCGCGGACGACGGCAGCGGATAGGCGAGCACGCCCTCCTCCACCAGGGCGGGGCCGTTCCACGGCGAGAACAGGTTGTCCAGGTACACCGGCGGCCGGATCACCACCAGCGGTACCCCGCTGTCCCGCAGCACCCGCTCGGCGAGCCGCCGCGTCTCGAACGCCGCCACCTCCGTCGGGCTCAGCGGGATCCGGGTGTTGGCGTTGAAGACCAGACGGACCGTCCCCGCCTCCAGGGCCGCCTCCGCGACGTTCCGCGCGTACGCCTCCACCCGCTCGGCCCCGTACACCAGCGGCATCGTGACGAACCCGTGCGTCGTCCCCTCGAAGAGCCGCCGCACGTCCTCCGGCCGCCCCAGATCGCCGGCGACGAAGAACGCGCCGGGCAGCGGCGGCCGGTCGGCCGCGGGCCGCCTGGTCAGGGTCCGCACCCGATGCTGCCGCTCGGCCAGCAGGCGGGCCACCGCGCCGCCCTGGAACCCGGTCGCGCCCACGACCGCCACCCGCATCGGAATCTCACTGGACATGTGTGTCTGAGGCCCTTCGATAGGCTGTCACCGCTGCCGTGTCGGCGTCCTCCAGGCTCGCCGGAGCGGCTTTGGCCGTTCAATTAACAAACCGGGGCGGAAGTTGAAGGATCGTCCATGGACACCGTGGGAACCGACCGTCACGCACCGCACGACGAGCAGGAAGACCTGCTGAGCGAACTGCTCAAACCCCTCCGGCTCACCGGGGTGTTCGACAGCCGCTGGCACGTCCGCGCACCCTGGGCCATCGAGGGCGACGCCGAACGCAGCTGCGCCGTCCTCCACTACGTCGTCGAGGGCGACTGCTGGATCACCACCGACGACGAACCCCCCGTCCACCTGCTCGCCGGAGACCTCGTCGTCTTCCCCACCGGCGCGGCCCACCGCCTCTCCGACCGGCCCGAACGCCAGGGCGTCCCGCTCAAGGCCGTCCTGCCCGAGCGGCAGCCCGGCACCTCGGGCGAGATCGTCATCGGCGGCAGCGGCCCCGAGAGCCGGCTGCTCTGCGCCGGGCTCCACTACGACGCCAGCGCCGCCACCGGCCTCTACACCTCGCTGCCCTGGGCGCTCGTCCTCGACGGCGCCCAGGTCGACCGCGAGCCGCTGCTCCGCGACACCCTCCGGCTGCTCGCCGCCCCCGACCGGCCCGTCGGCCCCGGAGACCGGCTCATCACCCTGCGGGCCTTCGAGATGGCCCTCGTCCTCGCGCTCCGCCCGCTGCTCCGCGAACTCGCCGGCAACCCGGCCTCCCTGCCCCTGCTCCAGCACCCCGGGATCAGCAGGGCGGTCGTCATGATGGCGACCCGGTTCGCCGAACCGTGGACGATCGACTGCCTCGCCCGCGAGGTCGGCATGTCCCGCTCCGCTTTCACCGCCGCCTTCCGCGACCTGGTCGGCGAGTCACCCGCCCGCTACCTCGCCGCCCGCCGGATGCAGGAGGCGGGACGGCTGCTCAGCGAGACCTCCCTCCCGCAGTCGGCGGTGCCCGCGCGCGTCGGCTACCAGAGCGCCGTCGGCTTCCACCTCGCCTTCCGCAAGTGGTTCGGGGTGACCCCGGGGGAGTACCGCGCGGGAGGCGCCCGGGCGGCCTGAACGGCTCCAGGTCGACCGACCTGACATCTTCGGGGCCGCCTGGACGGTTCTTAAGGACCCCTGGACGGACGTTCATTGTCCGGACCGGGTGGCGCCGGACAGTCTCGGGACCGGCACAAGCCGTGACACCCGAGGAGAGGCGATACACCGGTGACGAGGTCCGGGCAGGAGTATCTGGAGGGACTGCGCGACGGGCGCGAGATCTGGCTCGACGGGGAACGGGTCAAGGACGTCACCGCCCACCCCGCCTTCCGGGCCACCGCGGCCTCCTTCGCCGGGCTCTACGACCTCGCCGACGACCCCGTCCACCACCCCGTCCTCGTCCAGGGCGGGGTCCGCCGCGCCTACGCCGTACCCCGCTCCTACGAGGACCTCGTCGCCCGCCGCCGCGCCTTCCGGACCACGGCCGAGGCGAGTTACGGCTTCCTGGGCCGTACCCCCGACTACATGGCCGCCGGCGCGGCCGGATTCGCCGCCGCGCCCGCCGTCTTCACCGGCGAGGCCTTCGACGGCGCCGAGCACGCCCTCGCCTTCCACCGCCGGCTCGCCGAGGGCGACCTGCACACCGCCTTCACCCTCACCAACCCCGCCCCCGGCCACGGCGGCGACGACCTCACCCTGCGGGTCGTCGCCGAACGGGACGGCGGGATCGTCGTCAGCGGCGCCAAGACCATCGGCACCGGCGCGGTCTTCGCCGACGAGATCCTCGTCGGCACCATCGAACCGCTCGCCGCCGACGACACCGGGCACGCCCTGACCTTCTCCCTGCGCCTCGACACCCCCGGCCTGAGACTGATCTCCCGCACCTCCTACGAGGGGCGCTCCCGGTCCGTCTTCGACCACCCGCTCTCCAGCCGGTACGACGAGAACGACGCGATGCTGGTCTGCGAGAACGTCTTCGTGCCCTGGGAACGGGTCCTCACCTACCGGGATCCGGCCACCACCGGCGCGATCTGGTGGGGGACCCCCGCCTATCTGAACTTCGTCCACCAGTCCGCCACCCGCTTCTGGACCAAGCTGGAGTTCCTCACCGGACTCGCGATCCTCCTCACCCGCTCCCACGGCACGGAGAAACTGCCGCCCGTCACCCAGGCCGTCGGCCGGCTCCTCGGCATGGCCGCCCAGGCCAAGGCGTTCGTCCTCGCCGCCGAGGCCTCGTACGAGGAGGTCGACGGCGGGCGCGGCGGCGTACGCCCCGGGCAGGAGATCTCCTTCGCCCAGCGGATCATGGCCGGCGAGCTCTACCCCCGCGCCGTCCAGGACATCAAGCTCCTCGCGGGCGGCGCCCTCGTCCAGCTCCCCGCCAGCGGCCGGGACCTCCTCCACCCCGACCTCGGGCCGCTGGTCCGCCGCTACTTCTCCACCACCGGCCACCCCGCGGAGGACCGGATCAAACTGCTCAAACTCGCCTGGGACGCCCTCGGTTCCGAGTTCGCGGGACGCCACGAGCAGTACGAGCGCTTCTACCACGGCGCCCCCCACGTCTACCTGACCATGCAGACCTGGGCCGGGGCCGCCGGGACCTGCGAGAGCCTCGCGCAGGCCTGCCTCGACGGCTACGACCTGGGGACGACCCGGTGACCGCACCACCACCGGGGCCCCGGCGCGGGGCGCTCGCGCTGCTCGCCTCCACCCAGCTCCTGCTGATCACGGACACCGCGATCGTCAACGTGGCGCTGCCCTCCGTCGGCGACGACCTCGGCTCCGGCTCCGCCGGCCTCTCCTGGGTCGCCAACGCCTACCTCATCACCTTCGGCGGCCTGCTCCTCCTCGGCGGCCGCGTCGCCGACCTCCTCGGCCACCGGCGGGTCTTCCTCGGCGGCCTCGGCCTCCTCGCCACCGCCTCCGCCGCCGGTGGTCTCGCCCCCGGCGCCGACGTCCTCGTCGCCGCCCGCGCCGCCCAGGGCGTCGGCGCCGCCCTCGCCGCGGCCTCCGCCTTCGCCCTGCTGCTCCTGCTCTTCCCCGACGGCCCCGCCCGGCACAAGGCGCTCGGCGCGTTCGCGGCGATGGGCGGCCTCGGCGGAGTCCTGGGCACGGTCCTCGGCGGCGTCCTCACCGACCTCCTCGGCTGGCGCTCCACGTTCTGGCTGAACGTGCTGCTCGCCGCGGTGCTCGCCGCCCTCGCCCTCCGGGTCCTCGACGACCGCACCGGCCGTCCCCGCCACGGCGGCTTCGACCTCGCCGGGGCGCTCACCGCGACCGCCGGACTCGGGCTCGTCGCCTACGCGCTCGTCGGCGCCGCGGAAGCCGGGTGGCTGTCCGCCCGTACGCTCGGCGCCGGAGGAGCGGGACTGGCGCTGCTGCTCGCCTTCGCCGCCGTCGAGACCCGGGCCGCCGCGCCGCTCGTCCCGCCCCCGGTGCTCGCCCGCCCCGCGCTCCGCCTGGCCAACGTCCTGGCCGCGCTCGCCCAGACGACGCTCTTCCCGATGTTCTTCCTGGTCAGCCTCTACCTCCAGAGCGTCCTCGGATACGGGCCCCTCGGCGGCGGCCTCGGGCTGCTTCCGCTCTCGCTGGTCGTCGTCGCGGTCGCCCCGCAGACCGGCCGGATCATCTTCCGGATCGGCCTGCACCGGACCATGACCCTCGGCTTCGTCCTGCTGTGCGCCGGCACCCTGTGGCTCGGCCTCGCGCTCACCCCCGACGGCACCTTCGCGAGCACCGTCCTCGGCCCCAGCCTCCTCATCGGCGCCGCCCTGCCCCTGGTCATGGTCACCACGAACGTGGCGGCGACGGCGGAGGCCGCGCCCGAGGAGACCGGACTCGCCTCCGGACTCGTCAACACCAGCCAGCAGTTCGGCTCCGTCCTCGGCCTCGCCGTCCTGGTGGCCGTCGCCACCACCCGTACCGAGAGCGTGGACGCGGCCCGCGCCGCCGCCGAGACGGCCGGCCACCGCGCCGCCCTGCTCACGGGCGCCGCCTTCGCCGCCGCGGCCGCCCTCCTCTCCGTACGCCTCCACCCGCCGAGACCGGGCCCGGCCCCGTCCCCGTCCCCCGACGACCGGATCCCGCACCGGCGCTGACGCCGCCCCGCACCCCTACCGCACGATGCCCACGACCACCGGCAGGTGAGCCGTGTTTCCGGCGAACCGAGCCCCAAAAGAAGAGGAGCGTCCGTTGTTGTTCGGCGATGTGCTTCACACGACCGAGGACATACGCGCGGCCGACCCCCTCGGCGCCGACGCCCTGCTCGCCGCCGTGCCCGCGATGAACGCGGACGCCGACGTGGCCGCGCTGACCGTCGCGCTGCGCGCCCTGGTGCCGGACCTGGACCGGGCGGCCGAGTGGAGCGTCGACGGGGCCCTCGCGGCGATGCGGGACCTCGGCATCCTGCTCGGTTCGCTGAAACGTCACGGCGTGCAGCCGCTCGCCGCCGTACCGGAGGCGCTCCCCGTCCTCGAACTCCTGGGCCGCCGCACCGACATGGTGCCCCGGGACACCGTCCACCACTACACGACCTGGAACCCGGTGGGCGCCCGCCGCCGCTCGTACACCGGCCACCCGACGGAGGCCCTGCTCCAGGAAGCCGTACGGATGGTGTTCCCCGGTCTCGTCGCCGCGCTCGACGACTGCGGACGGCTCGCCCGCCTCGAACCGTACGACCCGGGCTTCGCCACGGCCCTCGACCGGGTGGCCCGCCACGTGCGCGCGATGGTCGACTCCATCGACCTCACCGTGGCGCGGGTGTCACCCGAGTACTTCGCGGTCACCCTGCGCCCGTACTTCGAGGAGGTCGAGGTCGGCGGCCACGACTACCTCGGCCCGGCCGCCGCGCAGGTCCCGCTCTGGCTGGTCGACCTGACCCTCTGGCAGTGCGACCGCCCGGACCCCGCCTACGACGCCTTCCTGGACGAGTCGGTGCCGTACGCGCTGCCGGCCTGGCGCGCGTTCCGCGCCCGGCACCGCGGCGGGGTGTCGGCGGTCAGCAAACTGTCGGCGGCCGTGAGCTGGGAGGGCGCCGACCGGCTGCCGCCCGCGCTCACCGCCTCGGCGGAGGCGCTCGGCCGGGTGCTGCGCCTCCTGAAGACCTTCCGCGCCCGCCACCTCGGCATCGCCCGCAAGGCGTACAGCGAGGAGGTGCGCCTGTACGAGGAGGGCAGCGGCGGGGCCCCGGTCGCGCTGCTGCGTTCGGTCCTGGACCTGACCAGGGAGAACGAGACCATGGTGCGCCGCGCGACCGTGCAGCGCCGTCCCGCAGGGGCCCCCGTCGGGCCGTCGGCCGCGTAGCGGCGCCGAAGGAGCAATCGAGATGTCCCTCCCCACCCCCGGCCCGTACGGACAGGGCTTCCCGTCCGGCTACGGGCAGAGCCCGCACGTGGTGATCGCCGGCGGCGGCGTCGCAGGACTCACCGCCGCGCTCGCCCTGCACGCCGCCGGTTTCGAGCGGGTGACGGTCGTCGAGGCGGCGCCCGCGATCCGCCCGGTCGGCGCCGGACTCAACCTCATGCCGAACGCGGTCCGCGAACTGGACGCCCTCGGCCTGCTCGACGCCCTGGAGGCGGGCGCCCTGCGCACCCGCGAGCTGCGCTACTACCACCGCTCGGGCGGCCTCATATCCAGGGAGCCGCGCGGACTCGGCGCCGGCTACCGCTGGCCGCAGCTGTCGATCCACCGCGGGCACCTCCAGCAGGTCCTCGCGGGGGCGGTACGGGCCAGGCTCGGCCCGGCGGCCCTCGTCACCGGGGTCCGGGTGAGCGGGGTGGAACTGCTCCCCGACGGCAGGCCGCGGCTGCGTCTCGAGCACCGGGAGGGCGCCGTCCGGGGCCGGGCCTCGCTCGAACCGGACGTCCTGGTGGGCGCGGACGGCATCCGGTCGGCGGTGCGGGCGGCGCTGCACCCGGGGGAGGGTGGACCGCCGTGGAACGGGATGCTGGTGTGGCGCGGGGTGTCCCGGATGCCGGCGCGGGCCGTGGGCGCGTTCATGCTCATCGCGGGCGACGACCGGCAGAAGGCCGTCGTGTACCCGATGGGCCGGCCGACCGGACAGACCCGGGAGGTCCTGGTCAACTGGGCGCTCGCCAGGCCCGCGGAGCCCACCTGCGCCTCGCCGGAGGAGCGGCTCCGGGGGGACTGGAACCGGCCCGTGCCCGTGGAGGCGTTCCTCCCGTACTACGCGGGCTGGGAGTTCGACGGCGTCAGCGTCCCCGACATCCTGCGCGCCGCCGACACCGCGCACGAGTACCCGATGGTCGACCGCGAGCCCCTCGACCGCTGGACCCACGGCCGCACCACCCTCATCGGCGACGCCGCCCACGCCATGTACCCCGTCGGCTCCAACGGCGCGACCCAGTCGATCGTCGACGCCCGCGCCCTCGCCCACGCCCTCGCCCGGCACCCCGACCCCGCCGAGGGACTCGCCGCGTACGAGCGGGAGCGCAGGCCCGTCACCACCGCGCTCCAACGCGCCAACCGGGAGCGCGGACCCGAGGTCGTCATCGACCTCGCGCACGCGCGCGCCCCGCAGGGCTTCACCGACATCCACGAGGTCATCCCCGCCGAGGAACTCGCCGCCATAGCGGGCCGGTACGCCGCCACGGGCGCCTTCGACCCGAGGACCGTGAACCAGGGCTCCCCGTACGAGGTGCCGCTCCCCGCCACCGGCTGACCGCGCCACCGGCTGACCGCGCCGCCGCGCCCCCCGCGCGCCGTGGCCCCGCGGCGGCCCGTGCCCTAACGTCGGAGCGGAACGACGGACGCACAGCGTGGTGCGTCCACTCCGCTCCGTACTCGCCTGCGAAGGTGGAACACGTGAAGGCAATCCGTCGATTCACCGTGCGTCCCGTCCTCCCCGACACCCTTCGACCCCTCGCCGACCTCGCGCACAACCTGCGCTGGTCCTGGCACGAGCCCACCCGCGCCCTCTTCGACTCCCTCGACCCCGAGGGGGCGCCCGGCGCCGACCCCGTACGGACCCTCGGCACCCTCGAAGCGTCCCGGCTCGCCGCGCTCGCCGCCGACCAGGACTTCCTGGCCCGGCTGCGCACCGCCGCCGAGGACCTCGACAGCTATCTGCACGCCCCCCGCTGGTACCAGCGGCAGTCCGGCGACCTCCCGGCCGCCGTCGCCTACTTCTCACCCGAGTTCGGCGTCACCGCCGCCCTCCCCCAGTACTCCGGCGGCCTCGGCATCCTCGCCGGCGACCACCTCAAGTCCGCGAGCGACCTCGGCGTCCCCCTGATCGGCGTCGGCCTGCTCTACCGGCACGGCTACTTCCGGCAGTCCCTCGGCCGCGACGGCTGGCAGCAGGAGCAGTACCCCGTCCTCGACCCCGGCGAGCTGCCGGTCAGCCTGCTCCGCGAGGCCGACGGCGCGCCCGCCCGGATCACCCTCGCCCTGCCCGGCGGCCGCAGCCTCCACGCCCACCTGTGGATCGCCCGGGTCGGCCGCGTCCCGCTCCTCATGCTCGACTCCGACGTCGAGGAGAACGCCCCCGGCGAACGGAGCGTCACCGACCGGCTGTACGGCGGCGGCAGCGAGCACCGGCTCCTCCAGGAGATGCTGCTCGGCATCGGCGGCGTCCGCGCCGTCCGTACGTACACCCGGCTCACCGGCACCCCCGACCCCGAGGTCTTCCACACCAACGAGGGCCACGCCGGCTTCCTCGGCCTCGAACGCATCCGCGAACTCCAGGGCGAGGGGCTCGACTTCGCCGCCGCCCTGGAGACCGTCAGGGCCGGCACCGTCTTCACCACCCACACCCCCGTCCCGGCCGGCATCGACCGCTTCGACCGGAGCCTCGTCGCCCGCCACCTCGGCGAGGACGGGGAACTGCCCGGCGTCGACACCGCCCGGATCCTCGCCCTCGGCGACGAGACCCCGCTCGGCGGCGAACCCGGCCTCTTCAACATGGCCGCCATGGGACTGCGCCTCGCCCAGCGCGCCAACGGAGTCTCCACCCTCCACGGGGCCGTCAGCCGGGCCATGTTCGCCGGACTCTGGCCGGGCTTCGACGCCGACGAAGTGCCGATCACCTCCATCACCAACGGCGTCCACGCCCCCACCTGGGTCGCCCCCGAGGTCGGCCGACTCGGTCCCGACCCGGCCGACCGGGAGCTGTGGGAGCTGCGCCGCACCCTCCGCGAACGGCTCGTCACCGACGTACGGGAACGCCTCCGGGCCTCCTGGCGGCAGCGCGGGGCCGCCGACGCGGAACTCGGCTGGACCGACTCCGTCCTCGACCCCGACGTCCTCACCATCGGCTTCGCCCGCCGGGTCCCCTCGTACAAGCGCCTCACCCTGATGCTCCGCGACAAGGACCGGCTGCGGGCCCTGCTCCTCCACCCCGAGCGGCCGGTGCAGCTCGTCGTCGCCGGCAAGGCCCACCCCGCCGACGACGGCGGGAAGCGGCTCGTGCGGGAACTCGTCCGCTTCGCCGACGACCCCCGGGTCCGGCACCGGATCGTCTTCCTGCCCGACTACGGCATGGCGATGGCCCGCGGGCTCTACCCCGGCTGCGACGTCTGGCTCAACAACCCGCTGCGCCCCCTGGAGGCCTGCGGTACGAGCGGGATGAAGGCCGCCCTCAACGGCTGCCTCAACCTCTCCGTCCTCGACGGCTGGTGGGACGAGTGGTTCGAGCCCGACTTCGGCTGGGCGATCCCCACCGCCGACGGCGCGGCCGCCGCCGACGAGGACCGCCGCGACGACCTGGAGGCCGCCGCCCTCTACGAACTGATCGAACGCCGGGTCGCCCCCCGTTTCTACGACCGGGGCCCCGACGGGGTGCCCGCCGACTGGACGGCGATGGTCCGGCGCACCCTCACCGACCTCGGCCCCAAGGTGCTCGCCGACCGCATGGTCGGCGAGTACGTGGAGCGGTTGTACGTCCCCGCCGCCACCGCCCGCCGGGCCCTCACCCCGGCCCGCGCCCGCGACCTCGCCGACTGGAAGGCCCGGGTCAGGGAGGCCTGGCCGAAGGTGACCGTCGACCACGTCGAGGTGGGTGACGGGCTCGCGGACGACCTCGCGGACGCGGAGCTCGGCGCGACCCCCGTGGTCCGGGTCCGGGTGGCGCTCGGCGCGCTCGGCCCCGACGACGTCGAGGTGCAGGCCGTCACCGGCCGGGTCGACGCCGACGACACCCTCACCGACCCCCGTGCCGTCCCGCTGAAGCCGGCGGGCGGCCCGGACCTGGAGGGCAGGCTCACCTACGCGGGCACCCTGGAACTCGACCGCACCGGCTCCTTCGGCTGCACGGTCCGCGTCCGCCCCTCCCACCCGCTGCTCGCCCACCCGGCCGAACTGGGCCTGGTGGCCGTGCCGGAGGAGACGACGGGGGAGGGGGCGGGGGTGCTGCTGAGGTAGAGGGGCCGGTCCCTAGGGCACCTCGGCCTTGTCGGCGAGGTGCCCGCCGACGAAGCAGAGCCGGTACACCGGGATCGCGGCGAGCATCGTCGACCGGTAGTACCGGCACTCGTCCATCCCGGGCGGCTCGGCCGGCACCGCCTGCGGGGGGCCGTCCAGCGGGTGGTCGGGCCAGTCCTCGGCGTCCTCGTCGATCTCCGTGAGCGTCTGCCCGACCTGGAGCCTGGCGTAGTCCGCGGGCTCCAGATACGACCGGGCCTGCGTCCACAGGGCGACCCCGGCCATCAGCACACCCAGGGCTCCGAGGAGCGCGAGCGGGATCCAGATCGCCCGCGCCAGGCCCTTGCGCACCTCACGCCGGGCCCGGTCCAGCTCCCGGGCCGAGGTGGGCGCGGCGGGCAGCGGCGCGGGGGGATTCCGGGGCAGTACGGCGGTCAGGGCGAAGCCGCCGTCGGCGGTGACCCGGTGACCGAGGGTGCCGCCCGCGAGCCGTACCCGCTCGCCGAGGCCCACGAGCCCGGTGCCGGTGCCGGTGCCTCCGCCCGTGGTGGCGCCGGGGCCGCTGACCACGCTGACCCGGACGTCCGCCGGGTCCTGGGTGACGGTCACCGAGACGGCGGCGCCCGGCGCGTGCTTCGCCGCGTTGGTGAGCCCCTCCTGCACGACCCGGTGCAGCGCGAGGCCCGACATCCCCGGCAGCGTGGGCACGGGGGTCGGGGCCAGCGTGACCGCGAGGCCCGACGCGCGGGCGCGGGCGGCCAGCTCCTCGACCGTCTCACCGGGCGGGCTCGTGGGGGCGGCGGCGTCGTCCTCGCGCAGCACGCCGATGATGTCCCGCAGCCGGGCCGTCGCGTCCGCCGCCGCCCGGCGCAGTTCGCCGGCCGCCCGCTGCTGCTCGGGGCCCAGGTCGGGGGAGACCTCAAGAGCGCCGGCGCGGACCGCGATCAGAGCCAGGTCGTGGCCGAGGGAGTCGTGCATGTCGCCCGCGATCCGCGACCGTTCCCGCAGCCGCTCCCGGTCCGCGACGACCGCCTGTTCGCGTTCCATCCGGTCGGCCAGGTCCCACCCGCTGCGCACGAGCCGGTCGTACTGGCGTACGTAACGGCCGATCAGCCAGGGCGCGACCACGGCGAGGGCCAGCGCGAGCAGCAGCGTGAACCACTGCCCGAGGGACGTCCGGGTCACCCAGGTGAGCAGGAGGCCCGTCCCCGCCACCGCGCCGAACAGCCAGAGCGCCGCCCGGGTGTGCTCCTGGCGCCGGCCCGCGAGGTACCCGAAGGCGACCAGGGCCAGGCTGTACGAGGGGGTGAACAGCTCCAGGCTCGCGGGCAGGCTCGCCGCGACCGTGGCGCCGAGCGCGACGAGCGGCCACCGCCGGCTGACCGCGACACAGCCGGCGAGGACCGCCACGCCGACGGCGACCTGGAGCCAGCTGCCGCCGTCGTTCGGGTCCGACCTCAGCAGGACGGGCACGCAGAGCAGCAGCCAGAGGCCCAGGTCGAAGAGCCGCTCACGCACCGGGGACCAGGCCCGCCTCGTACGCGAGGACCGCGAGCTGGACCCGGTTGCGCAGGCCGAGGCGGCCGAGGACGGCGCTCACATGCGCCTTCACGGTTCCCTCGACGACGTGCATGCGGTCCGCGATCTCCTGGTTGGAGAGCCCGGCGCCGAGGAGCGCGACGACCTCCCGCTCCCGGCCGGTGAGCGGTTCGAGGCGGGCCCGCGCGTCGGCGGCGCGGGTGAACCGCTCGCCGCCGAGGGTGTCGATGACCCGGCGGGCGACGGTGGGGGAGAGGGCCGCGCCGCCCCCGGCCACGGCCCTGACGCCCGCGATCAGTTCACGCGGGTCACCGGATTTGAGCAGGAAGCCGCTGACGCCGCTGCCGAGGGCGCGGGCGATGTACGTGTCCTCGGAGAAGGTGGTGAGCATGACGACGGCCGCGTCCGGCACGGTCCCGCGCAGCTCCTCGGCCGCGCCGAGTCCGTCGAGCCGGGGCATCCGGATGTCCAGGAGGACGACGTCGGGCCGGTGCTTGCGGGCGAGCTCCACGGCCTCGTGGCCGTCGCCCGCCTCGGCGACCACCTCGATCCCGGGGTCGGTGGTGAGGATGGCCCGCACCCCGGCGCGGATCATCGTCTCGTCGTCGGCGAGCAGCACCCTGATCATGCGGTCCAGCCTACGGAGGGGAGCGCGGACGCGCGGGCGCCCGGAGGGAACGTTCCCTCCGGGCGCCCGGTGTGCTTCGTGCCGGCCTTACGGGAAGGTCAGCTTGAAGGCGTTGATGCGGCCGACGTCGGCCGAGGCCTTGTCCTGCGCGCGGAGCTTCCAGGCACCGTTGGCGACCTCGGACGAGGCGTTCACGGTGTAGGTCTGGAGGATGTTGTCGGCGCTGCCGCCGGACCGGTTGTGCAGGTTGTAGACCGACCCGTCGGGGGCGACGAGGTCGACCACGAGGTCACCCTTGTAGGGGTGGACGATGTCCACGTCCACCTTGAGGGTGGAGGGCGCGTTGCCGGTGATGCCGGTGACGTCGACCGTGGAGGTCACCGCGGCGCCGTTGTCCGGGATGGCCACGTCGGCCGTGTTCTCGAAGACCTTGCCCACGGGCGGCTCGGTGCCGCCGGGGCGGGTTCCGACGTTGACGCCGGCCCAGGCGTGCTGGACGGCGAGGACCTCGGGGCTGCCGGCGCCGTACAGCTCCGTGGCCACCGCGACGGTGCCCGTGCGGGCGCCGGCGTAGTTGGTCGAGGAGTTGAACTTGGTGGTGAGCGCCTTGAACCAGATCAGCGAGGCCTTGTCCCTGCCTATGCCGGTGACGGGCAGACCGTCGGAGGTCGGCGAGTCGTAGTTCACGCCGTTGACGGTCTTGGTGCCGCTGCCCTCGGAGAGCAGGTAGTACCAGTGGTTGGCCGGGCCCGAGGAGTAGTGGACGTCGACGCTGCCGATGCCGGAGTACCAGTAGTCCTTGGACGAGCCGTCCTTGCTGGGCTTGTCCATGTAGCGCAGCGGGGTGCCGTTGCCGCGGATGTCGATCTTCTCGCCGACGAGGTAGTCGCCCTGGTCCTGGGCGTTGTTGGCGTAGAACTCGACGGCCGCCGCGATGATGTCCGACGTGGCCTCGTTGAGGCCGCCGGACTCGCCGCTGTAGACCAGACCGGCGGTGGCGGAGGTCAGGCCGTGCGTCATCTCGTGCGCGGCCACGTCGATGGAGGTGAGCGGCTTGGCGTTGGCCGCGCCGTCGCCGTACGTCATGCAGAAGCAGGAGTCCTGCCAGAAGGCGTTGACGTACGCGTTGCCGTAGTGGACCCGGGAGTACGCGCCGACGCCGTCGCCCCGGATGCCGGAGCGGCCGTGCACGTTCTTGAAGTAGTCCCAGGTGAGGGCGGCGCCGTAGTGCGCGTCGGCGCCGGCCGTCTCCAGGTTCGACGGGGTGCCGTTGCCCCAGACGTCGTCGGGGCCGGAGAACAGCGTCCCGGTGCCGGACGTACCCCGGTTGAGGTTGTACGTCTTGTGGTTGCCGCGGGCCGTGTCGGTCAGCGTGTACGAGGGCGCGGTGCCGAGGGTGACCGTGCCGCTGTACTGCGTGTTGCCGGTGCCGTTGTGCACGGCCTGCCACTCGTACAGCTTCGCGCCGGTCTTCGCGTCCGTCACGACGTGCAGCTCGTTCGGGGTGCCGTCGTGCTGGAGGCCGCCGACGACGGTCTCGTACGCGAGGACGGGGGCGCCCGAGGCCATCCAGACGACCTTGCGCGGGGCGCGCTCGGCGGCGGTCTTCTTCGAGCCGTCCGCCTGGGCGAGGCCGACGGCCTGCTTCTCGGCGGCGGCCGGGGCGACGGCGGCCGCGAGGTCGACGTTCTTCAGCTCCGCGCGGGAGGACTTGGTGACGCCCGTGGTGGCGCCGGCCTTGCTCTCGGCGACGATCAGGTCGCCGCCCAGGACGGGCAGCCCGGCGTAGGTGCGCTCGTAGCGGGTGTGGGTCGTGCCGTCGCGGTCCTGCACGACGTCACGGACGACCAGCTTCTCCTGGGCGCCGAGGCCGAGTTCCTTGGCCTTGGCGGCCTTGTCGGCGTCCGCCGCCTTGATGAGCGCGGTGCGCTCGGCGGGGGTGAGGTCGGCCGGGAGCTTGCCGGGGTTCGCCGACGTGCCCTGCTGGGCCTTCGGGGCGATGGTCCAGGGATCGTCGGCCGCGGTCGCGGATCCGGTCTGGACGCTCACGGCGAGCATGGCGGCGGCCGCGATCAGAGCGCCGGTCGCGGTGGCGCGACGGCTGGGCGTGGATCTCACGCAGACTCCTTCTTGCGAGGGGGGTACCGGCGGACTGGGTGGGCCCGTCCGGGCGGAGCAAGCAGAGCTGTGGAGCACGTTCGGATGACGTGGTACTCGTTCGGGTGAAGCGGCGAACGGTGATGCGAGGAACCGGGGAGAGACTGACAGGAATGACGGGGACCTGTCAGGGGTGTGGCGAGAAGTTGGCTGGAATTCGTCCGCTGCCCGTGCGTTGGTGTTCGTTAACCGGACGTTTCGCCGATCATGGATGCGATACCGTCCAGCATTCGCCTGAGCCCGAATTCGAAGAGCGCTTCCAGGTCCAGACCGAAGTCGCCACCGCTGGTCACCGAGTCCAACTCGGTGTACGAGCCACTCGCCTGGAGTGCGTCGAGCCGTGGCTCGTTCTGTGCCATCCACTCGCCGTCGGAGATCCCCGTGTCCTGGCGCGCCTGCTCCTCCAGATCGTCGGCCATCGACAACCCCTGGACGTAGGCGAAGACCAGCAGATGCGTGTGGAGCTTCTCCTCGTACGTCAACGGCGTCCCCCGCAGCGACCTCAGCACCCACTCCAGATACGCCAGCGCGTTCGGCGTCGCGACCGGCCGCGTGAACGAGGCCATCGCGTGCGCCATCCACCGGTGCCGGGAGTACACCCCGCGCAGCCAGCGCGCCCCCTGCTCAAGCCCCGTCCGCCACTGCGCCGGCACCGGCCCCAACGGCACCTCCCCGCACGCCGCGTCCGCCATCAGGCGCACCAGCTCCGCCTTCCCCGGCACATGGCGGTACAGCGCCATCGTCGACACCCCGAGCGCCGTCGCGGCCCGGCGCATCGTCAGCGCGTGCAGCCCCTCCGCGTCGGCCAGTTCCAGCGCCGCCTCCACCAGCCGCTCCCGCGACAGCGGCTCCGCGTCCGGACCCGCAGGGGCGACGACCACCGTGCCCACCCCCGGCTCGGCCCGCACCAGGCCCTCCTGACGCAGCACCCCCAGCGCCTTCGTGGCCGTCGCCATCGCCACGCCCCACTCCCGGGTGATGGCCCGCGTCGACGGCACCCGGTCGCCCGGGGCTAGCTCGCCCGACCTGATGCGGCGGCGGAGTTCGGCGGCGATGGCGAGGTAGGGCGGCCGGTTCGTCACGGCGGCGAGTGTACTAGTGCACCAGGACGCCGTACACGGGGGTGACACAAGGTTTCAGGGGCATGCCGCCCAGGCGTACTAGGGCCCGCGTGGCGGCGTACACGACTCCCCTGCTTCCCTCCCCGCATGACACTCACCGAGAACCCCGGGCACGGCGCCGGACCCGGCGCAGGACCCGACGCAGGACCCGCCCGAGCCGGCCGCCGCGAATGGGCCGCCCTCGGCGTCCTCATGCTGCCCCTGCTCCTCGTCTCCATGGACGTCTCCGTCCTCTACTTCGCCATCCCCTCCATCGCCGCCGACCTGCGCCCCGACGCCACCGAGCAGCTGTGGATCCTCGACATGTACGGCTTCGTCCTCGCCGGGCTCCTCATCACCATGGGCGCCCTCGGCGACCGCGTCGGCCGCCGCCGGCTCCTCCTCGGCGGCGCCGCCCTCTTCGGCCTCGCCTCCGTCGCCGCCGCCTACGCCCACAGCCCCGGCACCCTCATCGGCGCCCGCGCGCTCCTCGGCGTCGCCGGCGCCTGCCTCATGCCGTCCACCCTCGCCCTCATCCGCAACCTGTTCCACGACCCCGCCCAGCGCGCCCGGGCCGTCACCCTGTGGACCGCCGTCATGGCGAGTGGCATCTCGCTCGGGCCCGTCGTCAGCGGCGCGCTCCTCGAACACTTCTGGTGGGGCTCCGTTTTTCTTGTCAACCTGCCGGCGATGGGGTTGCTCCTGGCCCTCGGGCCGCTTTTGCTTCCCGAGTCCAAGGGGGTGGGCGGTGGGCGGTTCGATCTCTTCAGTTCCCTTCTCTCGCTGGCCGCGCTGCTGCCCCTCATCCACGGCATCAAGTCGCTCGCCGGGGACGGTTGGAATCTGTCGGCCGGGTTCGGCGTCGGTGGCGGGGTGCTTCTCGCTGTCCTTTTCGTACGTCGGCAGGCGCTTCTCGGCCAACCGATGGTCGACCTTGGTCTGATCCGGCAGCGGGCCTACGGCGGCTCCGTTCTCGTCAACCTGCTCGCCATGGTCGCTACCGTCGGCTTCGCCGTCTTCCTCACCCAGTACCTGCAGTCCGTCCTCGGCCAGAGCCCCTTCGAAGCCGCGCTCTGGAGCCTCGCCCCCACAGGCGGCGTCCTCGTCGCCGCGCCCGCGGCCGCCGCGCTCGCCCGGCGGGTCGACCGGGCGTACATCATGGGCGGCGGGTTCCTCGTCGCCGCCGTCGGCTTCGGCTGGCTCGCCGGGACCGACCGCGCCACGCCGCTGTGGGTCGTCCTCGTCGGCGGCTGCGTCTACGCCGCCGGGCTCGTCTCCGCGATGACCCTCGCGACCGAACTCGCCCTCGGCGCCGCCCCGCCCGAGCGCGCGGGGTCCGCCGCCGCCGTCCTCGAATCGGGGCAGGAGCTCGGCGGGGCGCTCGGGATGGCGGTCCTCGGGTCGATCGGCGCCGCCGTGTACAGCGCCGCGATGCCCGCGTCCGCGCCGGCCGCCGCCCGGGAGACGCTGGGGGGCGCGCTGGGGGCGCCCCCGGACGTGCTCGACGCCGCCCGCGGTGCCTTCGTCGAGGCCATGGGTGGGGCCGCTGTCGGGGCCTGCCTGCTGATGCTTGTCGCGGCTGGGGTTGCTGTCGCTCTGCTGCGGGGGGCGTCGCGGGGGTGACACCCGTGGGGGGTCCGTGGGGGCCGTTCCGGGGGTCGCATTCGGGACTGCATGATTTACGGCGCTTGCGGGTTCCTTGGTAGCGCGGCGTCTCTTGTGCGCCGCAAATCACGCTTTACGTCCCGAACGCGACCCCCTCCACGTCCCCCACTGCCGTCTCGTTCTCAGCCGACCAGGCTCTCGCGCCAGGCGCGGTGGAGGTTCGCGTAGCGGCCCTCGCCTGTGACCAGGGCTGAGGGTGTGCCGTCCTCGACGATCCGGCCCGACTCCATGACGAGGACCCGGTCCGCCACTTCGACCGTGGACAGGCGGTGGGCGATCACTACGGCTGTACGGCCCTTCAGGATCGTGTCCATCGCCCGCTGCACCGCCCGCTCGCCCGGTACGTCCAGGGAGCTGGTCGCCTCGTCGAGGATCAGGACCGCCGGGTCCGCCAGGAGGGCGCGGGCGAAGGCGACCAGTTGGCGCTGGCCCGCCGAGATCCGGCCGCCGCGCTTGCGTACGTCCGTGTCGTAGCCGTCCGGGAGACCCGCGATGAACTCGTGCGCCCCGATGGCGCGGGCCGCCTCCTCGATCTGTGCGCGGGTCGCGTCCGGGCGGCCGATGGCGATGTTCTCGGCGACCGTGCCCGAGAAGAGGAACGCCTCCTGCGTCACCATGACGATTCCTCGGCGGAGTTCCGGGGTGGCCAGATTTCGGAGGTCTACGCCGTCCAGGCTTACCGCTCCGTCCGTGGGGTCGTAGAAGCGGGCCAGGAGTTTCGCCAGGGTTGATTTGCCCGCGCCCGTCGCTCCTACCACTGCCACTGTCTGGCCGGGTGGGATCGTCAGGTCGAAGGGGGGCAGGATCTCGCCGCCCGTCCGGTAGGCGAAGCGGACCTTGTCGAAGGTCACTTCGCGGCCCTGGGTGCCCTCGCGGGGTGGGAGGTGGTGGGGAGTCGTGGTTTCCGGTACGCCCGGTTCCTGGGCCAGTAGGCCCGCGATCTTCGTGAGAGACGCCGCTGCTGACTCGTACGAGTTGAGGAACATGCCCAGGCGGTCGATCGGGTCGTACAGGCGGCGCATGTAGAGGACCGCCGCCGCCAGGACGCCCAGTTCGAGGGAGCCCCCGGCCACTCGGTAGGCGCCCCACAGGCACATTCCGGCCACGGCCGTGTTCGCCACGAGGCGCGAGCCGACCACGTAGCGGGCCATCTCCAGGAGCGCGTCGCCGTTGCTTCGCTCGTGGCGGTGGTTGAGGGCCGCGAACTCCGTGTCGTTGATCTCCTCCCGGCGGAACGCCCGTACGGGACGGATGCCGTTCATCGTCTCCGCGAACTTCACGATCACGCCCGCGATCGCCGTCGAGCGTTCCGAGTAGACCCGGCCGGCGCGCCGGCGGTAGAGGCGGATGAGGAGGTGGAGGGGGAGGAAAGACGCTACCGCCAGCGCTCCGATGCCCAGGTCCAGCCAGAGGAGGATGAGGGAGATCGAGAGGAACGAGAGGACCACGCCTATCAGTTCCTGGAGGCCCTCGGAGAGGAGTTCCTGGAGGGATTCGACGTCGGTCGTCGAGCGGGAGATCAGACGGCCCGAGGTGTAGCGCTCGTGGAAGTCGACGCTCAGCACCTGGGCGTGGCGGAAGATCCGGCCGCGCAGGTCGAGCAGGACGTCCTGGTTGATCCGGGCCGCTCCCCGTACGAAGACGTACTGGAGCGCGCCGGACAGCGTCGCGCAGAGGGCGTAGCCCACCGCGACCGCGATCACCGGTCCGTGGTTCCCCTCGCGGAACGCGGGGACGCCCCGGTCGATGGCGTACGCGACGAGCAGCGGACCCGCCTGGATCGCGGCCTCCTTGACCAGGATGACCAGCGCGGCGAACACGACGCGGATGCGGTGTGCCGTGAGGAGCGAGCGGAGCAGCGCGCCCGTCGCCCCGGGCGGGGCCGGCAGGTCGTCGCGGTCGAAGGGGTCCCCGGCCGGGGCACGTTCCTCGGTGGGTGCGGTGTCCTTCATCGGTCCTCGTCCTTGCCTTCGCCGGACATCAGCCAGGCGTACTCCTCGCTGGTACGCAGCAGTTCCTGGTGCGTGCCCACGGCCGCGATCCGGCCCCGGGACAGCAGCGCCACCCGGTCGGCCAGCATCACCGTCGACGGGCGGTGCGCCACCACCAGGGCCGTCGTCTCCCGCAGCACCTCCCGCAGGGCCGCCTCGACCCGCGCCTCCGTGTGCACGTCGAGCGCCGACAGCGGGTCGTCGAGGACCAGGAAACGGGGGCGGCCGACGACCGCCCGCGCCAGGGCGAGCCGCTGCCGCTGACCGCCGGAGAGGCTCAGGCCCTGCTCGCCGACCTGGGTCTTGGTGCCCTCGGGCAGTCGGTCCACGAAGCCGTCCGCCTGCGCCACGCCGAGCGCGCGCCGCAGCTCCGGTTCCCCGGCCCCGTCACCCGCGCCCATCAGGACGTTCTCGCCGACGCTCGCCGAGAACAGCGTCGGCTCCTCGAACGCCATCGACACCAGGGCCCGCAGCCGCTCCCGTTCCATCAGGGCGATGTCCTCGCCGTCGAGGAGGATGCGGCCGCCGGACGCCTCGTGCAGCCGCGGTACGAGCGCGGTGAGCGTGGTCTTGCCGGAACCCGTTCCGCCGACCAGGGCCAGGGTCTCGCCGGGGCGGATGTGCAGGTCGATGCCGTCCAGGACGGGCGGGGAGTCCGCGGGGGCGTCCGGGTAGTGGAACGTGACGTCTTCGAAGCGGACTCCGTCGGGGCCGTCCGCCCCCGGGACCCCAGGGTTGTCCGGTTCCTCTTCGGTGTCCATCACCTCGAAGTACCGTTCCGTCGCGGTCGCCGCCTCCTGGCTCATCGCGAGCAGGAAGCCGATCGACTCCACCGGCCAGCGCAGCGCCAGGGCCGTCGACAGGAACGCGACGAGCGTGCCCGCCGACAGGTCCCCGTCCGCCACCTGCACCGTGCCGAGGACGAGCGCCGCCCCGATGGCCAGTTCCGGTACGACGGTGATGACCGCCCAGATCATCGCGAGCAGCCGGGCCTTGACCAGCTCCGTGCCGCGGAGGTGGCCGGCGAGCTCACGGAAGGCCCTGGCCTGGCTGCGGTTCCGGCCGAAGCCCTTGATGATCCGGATGCCGAGGACGCTCTCCTCGACGACCGTCGTCAGATCGCCCACCTGGTCCTGCGCGCGCCGCGCGACCACCCCGTACCGGCCCTCGAAGACCGAGCAGACCAGCACCAGGGGGATGACCGGGGTCAGGAGGATCAGGCCGAGGGACCAGTCCTGGGCGAGCAGCAGGACGTAACCCGCGAGGATCGTCACGCCGTTGACCAGGAGGAACGTCAGCGGGAAGGCCAGGAACATCCGGACCAGCATCAGGTCGGTCGTGCCGCGCGAGAGCAGCTGCCCGGACGCCCACCGGTCGTGGAAGGCGATCGGCAGCCGCTGGAGCCTGCCGTACAGGTCGGCCCGCATCCGCGCCTCGACCCCGGACAGCGGCCGCGCCACCAGCCAGCGCCGGTACCCGAAGAGCACCGCCTCGGCGAACCCGAGCAGCAGCAGGTACAGCGCCCCCAGCCACACCCCGCCCGGGTCCCGGTCCGCCACGGGCCCGTCCACCAGCCACTTCAGGACGAGCGGGATGACGAGCGACAGACAGGACGCGACGATCGCGACGAACGCGGCCGTGAACAGGCGTCCGCGCACGGGCCGCACGTACGGCCAGAGACGGAGCAGTGTCCGGACCGCGGAGCGGTCGGAGGCGTCTGGAACGGGGGGCTCTGGGGCGACAGGTTTCTCGGGCATCAGGGCCGACCATACGGTTCACCACTGACACACCTCATCCGGTTTTTCCGCAGCACCCAGCTGGTCAACCGGTCGTCTCGACCCGCAGCAGCACCACCGACCTGGCCCCGACCGTGAGCGTCCCGCCGCCCCGGTGGACCGTGCCCGGGGGGCCCGACTGGTCCTCCCGCGAGGTGTCCACCACCAGTTCGTACGTCTCCGCCCAGGGCGGGCCCGGGAGGCGGAAGTCGAGCGGGTGCGGGCCCGCGTGGAGGACCGCGAGGAAGCTGTCGTCGGCGATCTGCTCCCCGCGCTCGTCCCGGCCCGGGATGTCACGGCCCGAGAGGTAGAGGCCGAGGGTGGCCGTGGGCGCGTACCAGTCGGGTTCCGTCATCTCGGCGCCGTCCGCCGTGAACCAGGCCAGGTCCCGCAGCCCGTCCGCCCCCTGCGGGCGGCCCGAGAAGAAGGCCCGGCGGCGCAGCACCGGGTGGTGGTTGCGGAGGGCGAGCAGGCGGCGGGTCAGGGCGAGGAGTTGGGCCCGGCCGGGGTCGTCGGGGAGGGTCCAGTCGACCCAGCCGGTCTCGTTGTCCTGGCAGTACGCGTTGTTGTTGCCGCCCTGCGTGCGGCCCATCTCGTCGCCGGCGACGAGCATCGGGACGCCGGTGGAGAGGAGGAGGGTGGTGAGGAGGTTGCGCTGCTGGCGCAGGCGCAGGGCGGTGATCCCGGGGTCGTCGGTCTCGCCCTCCGTCCCGCAGTTCCAGGACCGGTTGTCGTTCGTGCCGTCCCGGTTGCCCTCGCCGTTGGCCTCGTTGTGCTTGCGCTCGTACGTGACGAGGTCGCGGAGGGTGAAGCCGTCGTGGGCGGTGACGAAGTTGACGGAGGCGTACGGCCGGCGCCCGCCCCAGGCGTACAGGTCGCTGGAGCCGGAGAGACGGTAGCCGAGGTCCCGTACGTCGTGCAGGGCCCCGCGCCAGAAGTCCCGTACGGCGTCCCGGTAGCGGTCGTTCCACTCGGTCCACAGCGGCGGGAACGCGCCGACCTGGTAGCCGCCGTTGCCCACGTCCCAGGGCTCGGCGATGAGTTTGACCCGGCGGAGCACCGGGTCCTGGGCGATCACCGCGAGGAACGGGGAGAGCATGTCGACGTCGTGCATCGAGCGGGCGAGCGCCGCCGCCAGGTCGAACCGGAAGCCGTCCACACCCATCTCCGTGACCCAGTAGCGGAGGCTGTCGGTGATGAGGCGCAGGACCTGCGGCTGCACGACGTGCAGGGTGTTGCCGCAGCCCGTGTAGTCGGCGTACCGGCGGGCGTCGGACTGGAGCCGGTAGTAGCCGCGGTTGTCGATGCCCTTCAGGGACAGGGTGGGGCCGAGTTCGCCCGCCTCCGCCGTGTGGTTGTAGACGACGTCGAGGATGACCTCGATCCCGGCCGCGTGCAGCGCCCGCACCATCCGCTTGAACTCGCCGACCTGCTGCCCGGTCGTCCCCGAGGAGGAGTAGCCGGCGTGCGGGGCGAAGTAGCCGATCGAGTTGTAGCCCCAGTGGTTGCGCAGGCCGCGCCGGAGGAGATGGTCCTCGTGCGCGAACTGGTGCACGGGGAGGAGTTCCACCGCCGTCACCCCGAGCTGTACGAGGTGCTCGATCGCCGCCGGGTGGGCCAGGCCCGCGTACGTGCCCCGCAGGCGTTCGGGGATGCCCGGGTGGAGTCGCGTGAAGCCCTTGACGTGGAGCTCGTAGATGACGGAGTCCTGCCAGGGCGTCTTGGGTCTGCGGTCGTCGGCCCAGTCGTCGTCGTCCTGGACGACGACCCCCTTCGGGACGTACGGCGCGGAGTCCCGCTCGTCGCGCACGGTGTCGGCGACGTGCTGCTGCGGCCAGTCCCGCACGTGCCCGTACACCTCGGGAGGCAGCTCGAAGTCGCCGTCCACGGCCCGCGCGTACGGGTCGAGGAGCAGCTTCGCCGGGTTCCACCGGGCGCCCGTCCACGGGTCCCAGCGGCCGTGCACCCGGTAGCCGTACCGCTGCCCGGCCTCGACCCCGGGCACGAAGCCGTGCCAGATCTCGTGGGTCAGCTCCGTGAGGGGCAGCCGGCGTTCCGTACCGTCCGGCGCGAAGAGGCACAGCTCCACCGCCTCCGCCCCACCCGCCCACAGCGCGAAGTTCGTGCCCGCCACCCCGTCGGGGCCGACCCGGCAGCGGGCGCCCAGGGGTGTCGGGGCCCCCGGCCACACCGGGGGTCCGGCCCGCTCCGGGGCATGCTCCGGTACCGCCTCCTGCTCGGTTGCGCTCGCCACCGTCCCGGCCTCCCGCGGCTCGTCGGGCCCGCGCCCGGGGCAGCGACGGCGTCCCGGCCGCCGCTCCCGCGCGTGTCCTCCTCCTGTTCTGCCCGCACGGCCCCGCTCCCAACATGACCCGTACGCACGTTTCCCCTGGAGGGTGGCCGTCGTTGGGCCGAGCGTGACACACGTATGGAAGCGGGCGAGGTACGCCCTGGCGGTGGCGGGACTGATGGCGGGCCTCGTGGGCTGCACGGCGGACGGCGGCGGACGGGGCATCGACCTCTCCCTGCCGGGCAAGGCGCGGGCCCCCGGTGACGTCATCCGGATCAGCCCGGAGGACGGCACCCGGGGTGTGAAGGCCGAAGGGCCGGTCGAGGTGAGGGTGGACAGCGGACGGCTCGAACGGGTGACCGTCGTCCAGGTCGAGGACGCCCAGCGGACCGAGGTCGCGGGCGAGATCTCCGCGGACGGGCTGCGCTGGCGGCCCCGGCCGGACGCGCGGCTCGCGCTGGCCGCGAAGTACAGCGTGGACGCGGTCGCGCTCGACGCGCACGGGCGCCGCTCCGCCCGGCACACCACCTTCACCACCGTGGTGCCGGAGAGCCGCTTCATCGGCTACTTCAAACCGGAGAACCGTTCCACCGTCGGCACCGGCATGATCGTCTCCTTCGGCTTCAACAGGCCGATCGAGAACCGCGCCGCGGTCGAACGGGCCATCCGGATCACCTCGGTGCCGCCCGTGGAGGTGGTCGGCCACTGGTTCGGCAAGGAGCGGCTCGACTTCCGCCCCGCCGCGTACTGGCAGCCGGGCACCCGCGTCACCGTCCGGCTCGGCCTGCGGGACGTGGAGGGGGCGCCCGGCGTGTACGGCATCCAGCGCAAGACGGTCGGCTTCACCGTCGGCCGCTCCCAGGTCTCCCTGGTCGACGCCGCCGCGCACACCATGGAGGTCAGGCGGGACGGCGCGGTCCTGGCGACCCTGCCGATCACCGCGGGGGCGCCGAAGACCACCACGTACAACGGGAAGATGGTCGTCACCGAGCTGTACGACGTGACGCGGATGGACGGGCGCACGGTCGGCTTCGGCGGCGAGTACGACATCAAGGACGTGCCGCACGCCATGCGGCTCACCGAATCGGGGACCTTCCTGCACGGGAACTACTGGGCCTCGCCCGGCACGTTCGGCACCGCCAACGTCAGCCACGGCTGCGTGGGGCTGCGGGACGAGAAGGGCGGCAGCGCCGAGTCGCCCGCGGGCTGGTTCTTCGACCGGACGCTCATCGGCGACGTGGTGGAAGTGGTCAACTCCCGGGACCGGAAGGTCGCTCCCGACAACGGCCTCGGCGGCTGGAACATGGAGTGGAACGGATGGAAGGCAGGCTCCGCCCTGCACTGACCCCTCGTCGCCCCCGCACCACCCGGAACTTCCGTCGTCCTACCAGGTCGATCGGGACTGAACGGTGACATTCACGAGGATCTTTCGTGTCCTCCGGTGTGATTATCTAGCGCCGTGTGCGCGAGTGAATGCGCACGGGGGTGGGGCCGTGGCGGTGCCAGGCCGTGCGAGGGGAGACGACCACAGTGAACGGGCAGCCGATATCGGGGACATCGGTAGGGGCCAGGGGGCGGCGCGGCCGACGACGCGGGGGCGTCCGGCTGCAGGCCCTGGCGGCGGGAGCGATGCTCCTGGTGCTCACCGCCTGCGGCGGCGGCGAGCCGGCCGGCGGCAGCGGCGGTACGGGGGGACAGGGGCCCGCGGCCCAGGGCGGCGGCCAGCAGGGTAACGCGGCCTCGCAGGCGGTCGTGACGATCCTTCCGAAGGACGGCGCCGACTCGGTCGCCACCAGCGGGGCCCTCAAGGTCACCGCGGCGCAGGGCAAGCTGACCACGGTCACGGTCGCCGACTCCAAGGGCACCGCGGTCGAGGGCAAGATCGCGGCGGACGGCGCCAGCTGGTCGCCCACCGCCCACCTGGCCGGCGGCACCCAGTACAAGGTCCACGCCGTCGCGAAGGACGCCGAGGGCCGCGAGTCGGCGAAGGACACCACCTTCACCACCCTGGTCCCGAAGAACACCTTCATCGGCCACTACACGCCGGAGCACGGTTCGACCGTCGGCGTCGGCATGCCGGTGTCCATCAACTTCACCCGGGGCATCACCGACCCCGAGGCCGTCGAGAAGGCCATCAAGGTGACGGCCGTGCCGGCCGTACGGATCGAGGGCCACTGGTTCGGCAACGACCGCCTCGACTTCCGCCCGGAGAACTACTGGGCCGCCGGCACCAAGGTGACCGTCGAACTCAACCTGGACGGCGTCGAGGGCCGCCCGGGCGTCTACGGCAAGCAGAAGAAGAAGGTCACCTTCACCATCGGCCGCCGTCAGGTCTCCACGGTCGACGCGAGCGCCAAGACGATGAAGATCGAGCGCGACGGCAAGATCATCAAGACGATCCCGATCACCGCGGGCGCCCCGTCGACGACCACGTACAACGGTCAGATGGTCATCAGCGAGAAGTTCAAGGTGACCCGCATGAACGGGGCCACGGTCGGCTTCGGCGGCGAGTACGACATCAAGGACGTGCCGCACGCCATGCGCCTGTCCACCTCGGGCACCTTCGTGCACGGCAACTACTGGGCCCCGAAGAGCACCTTCGGCTCCTCCAACGTCAGCCACGGCTGCGTCGGCCTCCAGGACGCGCGGGGCGCGGGCGACAGCTCCATGCCGGCCGCCTGGTTCTACGACCGCTCGATCATCGGTGACGTGGTCGTCGTGAAGAACTCGAAGGACAAGCAGATCAAGCCGGAGAACGGCCTCAACGGCTGGAACATGGACTGGTCGGAGTGGATCGCCTAGATCTCCCGTGAGAGGGCCCGGTGCTGTGAGCAACAGCACCGGGCCTTTTCCAGTTAACGGACACTAACCTTCCTCCCATGACTGTGAATCTCGAAGTCGCCGAAGGCGTCGGCACGATCCGCCTCGACCGCCCTCCGATGAACGCCCTGGACATCGCCACCCAGGACCGGCTGCGCGAGCTGGCCCAGGAGGCGACCGACCGCGACGACGTGCGGGCCGTCGTCCTCTACGGCGGCGAGCGGGTGTTCGCGGCCGGCGCGGACATCAAGGAGATGCAGGTCATGGACCACGTGGCCATGGTCAAGCGGTCCCGCGCGCTCCAGGACTCCTTCACCGCCGTCGCCCGCATCCCCAAGCCCGTCGTCGCCGCGATCACCGGGTACGCCCTCGGCGGCGGCTGCGAGCTGGCGCTCTGCGCCGACTACCGGATCGCCGCCGACAACGCGCGGCTGGGCCAGCCGGAGATCCTGCTCGGTCTGATCCCGGGCGCGGGCGGCACCCAGCGCCTGTCCCGCCTGGTCGGCCCCTCCAAGGCCAAGGACCTCATCTTCACCGGCCGGATGGTGAAGGCCGACGAGGCCCTGACGCTTGGCCTGGTCGACCGGGTCGTCCCGGCCGCCGAGGTGTACGAGCAGGCGCACGCCTGGGCCGCGAAGCTGGCGCAGGGCCCGGCGGTCGCCCTGCGGGCCGCGAAGGAGGCGATCGACCAGGGGCTCGAGGCCGACATCGACACCGGTCTCGCGATCGAGCGGACCTGGTTCGCGGCTCTGTTCGCGACCGAGGACCGCGAGCGCGGGATGCGCAGCTTCGTCGAAGAGGGCCCGGGCAAGGCGAAGTTCGCCTGACGGGTTGTTCCGGGGGCCGATTCCGTCGGAACGGCCCCCGCGGACGCCTCCGTACGGCCATGATGGGGGGCATGGCGGGCCTGGAGGGTAGGGAGCAGCCGTGGCAGCGCGCAAGCGCGGCCGCAGCGCGGTGGTCACCGGCCGCGGACGACGAACAGGCCGCCGGGGCAATGGAGTTGTACGGTAATCCGGCGGACGAGGACGTACGGCTGCCGTCCCGCCCCGAGTCCGCGTGGGTGGCCCGCCGACTCACCGAGCACGTCGTACTGCGGCAGTGGGGGCTCGGCCCGCAGATCGCCGAGCACGCGGTCCTGCTCGTCTCCGAACTCGTCGGGAACGCGGTCCGGCACACCGGCGCCCGGGTCTTCGCACTGCGGTTACAGCGGCGGCGCGGCTGGATCCGCGTCGAGGTGCGGGACCCCTCGCGCGGGCTGCCCTGTCTGATGCCGGTGCACGAGCTCGACACGAGCGGCCGGGGGCTCTTCCTCGTCGACAAGCTCTCGGACCGCTGGGGCGTGGACCTGGCGCCGCGCGGCAAGACGACCTGGTTCGAGATGCGGGTCTCCGACCGCTGACCCCGCGCCGGCGCCCCGGACGCACGGAAGCCCCCGTGCGCCGTGGTGGGGCGCGTGGGGGCTTCCGTGTGGAGCGCCGTGGACAAGGGGGGGGTGTATCCACGGCCGCTAGGTCGACCTGGCCCGGGTCAATGGGGGTCGTGGCTCCGACTATGGCAGACAGGGGGCCTTGCCGCCAAAAGTCCCTAGCGGGGCAATCTGGGGCAAAGCGGGACAGTTGGAGAATGAATCGTTGGTGACGTGAAGCACCCGCCTTGTAAACAGTGAATGACTATGCGGTTCATCGATTGTTTCCCGGGCTCGTCCGCATGCTGGACGCCACTTCAGGGGTCGTAAACGTCCTGAATTGGCCCAATCGTAATAAATCGGGCGGTAGCGCCTTTAAATGGTCGCGTGAAGCCGACCGACCGCCGCAGCGCCCTCCGAGCCGGTGCGGCCGCCACCCTCGCGGGAGCCCTCGCCACCGCCTGCGGCACGGAGCCCCGCCCCGCCGCCCCCGCTCCACAGCGCCCGGCCGCTCCCGCCGCCCCGCGGCGTCCCGCCCCCGCGCCCCAGGCGGCACCCGCCCCCCGGCGCCTCCCCGGACAGCCCGCGGAGATCGCCCACGGCCCGCGCGACCGGCCCCGCGTCGCCCTCACCTTCCACGGCGAGGGCGACCCCGCCCTCGCCCGGACGCTCCTCGCCCAGGCCGAGAAGGCCGGAGCCCGCGTCACCGTCCTCGCCGTCGGCAGCTGGCTCGACGCCCACCCCGACATGGCCCGGCGCGTCCTCGACGGCGGACACGACCTCGGCAACCACACCCAGCACCACACCGACGTCAACGCCCTCACCGAAGCCGGGGCCCACGCCGAGATCGAGGCCTGCGCCACCAGGCTCCGCCGGCTCACCGGCTCCATCGGCACCTGGTTCCGGCCCTCCCGCACCCAGCACGCCGCCCCCGCCGTCCTGCGCGCCGCCCACCGCGCCGGATACCCGCACGTCCTCTCGTACGACGTCGACTCCCTCGACTTCACCACCCACGACGCCGCCGCCGTCGTCCGCAACGTCACCGGCACGGCCCGCGCCGGCTCCGTCGTCAGCCTGCACTTCGGCTACCCGGTCACCGCCGTCGCCCTGCCCCTCCTCCTCGCCGACCTCGACCGCCGCGGGCTGCGCGCGGTCACCACCACGGAGCTGCTGACCTGATGGCACACCCCACGAAGCGCACCAGGACCCTTCTCCTCGCCGCCGCCGTCCTCGCCGCCCTCGCCGGCTGCGGCACCGGCGACCCCGGGGGCGGAGCCGCCCCCGTGAAGAAGGCCGCCCCCGTCAAGAAGCCGGCCGCCGCGCCCCCCGGGCTCCCCGGCATGCCGCCGCTGCTCGACCCGAACGACGTCTACGCCGCCGACCGGCCGAACAAACTCTCCCCGGTCGTCAAGGACTTCCCCTCCCGCGTCTACGTCCCCAACACCAACTCCAACACCGTCTCCGTCATCGACCCGGCCACCTACCAGGTCGTGGAGACCATCCCCGTCGGTATCCAGCCCCAGCACGTCGTGCCCTCCTGGGACATGAAGACCCTCTGGGTCAACAACAACCGGGGCCACACGCTCACCCCCATCGACCCCGCCACCGGCGTCGCGGGCAAACCCGTCGAGGTCCACGACCCCTACAACCTCTACTTCACGCCCAACGGCAAGTACGCCGTCGTGATGGCCTCCCTCGACCGCGAACTCGTCTTCCGCGACCCCCACACCATGGAGCGGAAGAAGACCGTCCCCGTCAGCTGCTACGGCGTCAACCACGCCGACTTCTCCGCCGACGGACGGTACTTCGTCGTCTCCTGCGAGTTCTCCGGCGAACTGCTCAAGGTCGACACCGAGAAGATGGAGGTGATCGGCCAGCAGAAACTGCCCCTCGAAGGCGCCATGCCGCAGGACGTGAAGATCTCCCCCGACGGCAAGACGTTCTACGTCGCCGACATGATGGCCCACGGCATGTGGGTCCTCGACGGCGAGAAGTTCACCACCCCCACCCTGCTGCCCACCGGCAAGGGCTGCCACGGCCTCTACATCAGCCGGGACTCACGCGAGATGTACGTTCCCAACCGCGGCGAGGGCTCCGTCTCCGTCTTCGACTTCGCCAAGAACAAGCTCACCAAGAAGTGGTGGCTGCCGGACGGCGGCTCCCCCGACATGGGAGGCGTCTCCGCCGACGGCAAGGTCCTGTGGCTCTCCGGCCGCTACGACTCCGAGGTGTACGCCATCGACACCACCACCGGGAAGCAGCTCGCCCGCATCCCGGTCGGCGGCGGCCCCCACGGCCTCGCCGTCTACCCCCAGCCGGGCCGCTACTCCCTCGGGCACACGGGCATCTTCCGGTAGCCCGCCCCTGAGACCGCTCGCGGCCGGCCGCGCCGGGCCAGCTAATCTGACCCCCGTCAGAGAAGCACCGAGAAGGGGCGGAAGCAGTGGCGGACATCGAGTCGGCACGCACGGCATTCAACAATTTCGACGTGGACGGCGACGGCTTCATCACCGCCGCGGAGTACAAGAGCCTCATGGCGCAGCACGGCGACTTCAACGTCACCGAGTCGGTCGCCGAGGTGCTCATCAAGCAGCGTGACGCCAACGGTGACGGCGTCCTCTCGTGGGACGAGTTCTGGGCGCACTACAGCAAGGCCTGAGCCGCCGGGCCGGACGGGCGGAGCGACCCTGAGTTGCCGCCCGTCCGGGGCTCGGTGACGATCGTCCGGTGACGCTTCCCGGACCCTTCGGTACCCCGAGCCGTCTGACGGCGGCGGTCCTCGCCGTCGTCGCGGTCCTGGTCGTCGCCCTGCTGGGCGGCGGCCTCGCCCAGACGGGCACGGGCGAGCTCCGAATACCCGCGGCCGGCACCACCACGCTGCTGCGGCTGCTGGTCTTCACCGGTCTGGCCGTACACGTCGGTGAACTCGCCGGCCGCCGCCTCGCGCGCGACGGGCCACGGCCCCGCGCCTGGTCCGCCCCCGCCGCCCTCCTCGCCGCGGCCGCCTCGGCCGGGCTCCTGCTGCTCTTCGGAGCGGTCAGCGGACTCGGCCCGACCGTCGTGTACGGGCTCCGCGAGGGCCGCCTCCTGCTCGTCACGGCCGACGCCTTCGTCGTGGCCGCCCTCTGCGCCGCCTCCCGGCGCCCCGCGCTCGCCGCCCTGCCGCTCGCCCTCGCCGTCGGTGCCGAGGCGATGCGCGCCCACCCGGAGACGTACCAACCGGTTGTCGGCACGTCCCTCACGGTCGTCCACCTCACCGCCGCCTCGCTCTGGGCCGGCACCCTCCTGTACGTGCTCCGCACCATGCGGCTGCGGGGCGGCGGCCGGGACGTCCTCGCCCGGTACGCCCGGATGGCCGCCTGGGTGTACGCCGCTCTCGCGGTCACCGGCACGGTCTCGACCCTGCGCAAGCTGCCGCTCGACGCCGTCATGAGCACCGCGTACGGCCGGATCCTCCTGGTGAAGCTGGTCCTGTTCGGCGGGGCGAGCCTGCTCGCGCTCGCCGCCCGGGGGCGGATGATGTCCGCCGGGAACGCCGAGGCACCCGCGCGCGTGGAGGTGTCCGTCCTCGCGGCGATCGTCGTCGTCTCGGCACTCCTCACGGTGGTGCCGGACCCGCACGGCATCGGCCCCTGAGCCAGCCCCTGGACGGCAAACGTGCCGGGTGAGGGGACGCGCGACCCCGGCCACAGGGCGGAATCGCTCGCTGAACGACACAAACGCGCTGGTCAGGGCCTAGAACCTCAGCACTCGATGATGTTCACCGCGAGGCCGCCGCGCGCCGTCTCCTTGTACTTGACGCTCATGTCCGCGCCGGTCTCCTTCATCGTCTTGATGACCTTGTCGAGGGAGACCAGGTGGCTGCCGTCGCCGCGCATCGCCATCTTCGCCGCCGTGACCGCCTTGACCGCCGCCATGCCGTTCCGCTCGATGCACGGGATCTGGACCAGGCCGCCGACCGGGTCACAGGTCAGGCCCAGGTTGTGTTCCATGCCGATCTCGGCCGCGTTCTCCACCTGCTCGGGGGTGCCGCCGAGGACCTCGGCGAGGGCGCCCGCCGCCATCGAGCAGGCCGAGCCGACCTCGCCCTGGCAGCCGACCTCGGCGCCGGAGATCGAGGCGTTCTCCTTGAAGAGCATGCCGACCGCGCCGGCCGCGAGCATGAAGCGGACGATGCCCTCGTCGTCGGCGCCGGGGACGAAGTTCATGTAGTAGTGCAGGACCGCGGGGATGATGCCGGCCGCGCCGTTCGTCGGGGCGGTGACCACCCGGCCGCCCGCCGCGTTCTCCTCGTTCACGGCCATCGCGTAGAGCGTGATCCACTCCATCGCGTGCGCCGCCGGGTCGCCCTCGGAGCGGAGCTTGCGGGCGGAGGTCGCGGCGCGGCGGCGGACCTTCAGGCCGCCGGGCAGGATGCCCTCGCGGGACATGCCGCGCGAGACGCAGGACTGCATGACCCGCCAGATCTCCAGGAGGCCCGCGCGGATCTCGTCCTCGGTGCGCCAGGCCTTCTCGTTCTCCAGCATCATCGCGGAGATCGAAAGGCCCGTCTCCTTCGCCAGGCGCAGCAGCTCGTCGCCCGTACGGAAGGGGTACTTCAGGGCCGTGTCGTCGGGGACGATCGGGTTCTCGCCGGCGACCGCGTCCTCGTCGACGACGAAGCCGCCGCCGACCGAGTAGTACGTCTTCTCCAGGACGAGGCCGCCCTCCGCGTCGTACGCGAAGATCGTCATCCCGTTGGCGTGGTACGGCAGCGCCTTGCGCCGGTGCAGTATCAGGTCGGCGTCGAAGTCGAAGGGGATCTCGTGGGCGCCGAGGAGGTTGATCCGGCCGCTCGACTTGATCCGCTCGACCTCGTCGTCGGCGGTCTCCACGTTCACCGTGCGGGGCGAGCTGCCCTCAAGGCCGAGCAGGACCGCCTTCGGGGTGCCGTGGCCGTGGCCGGTGGCGCCGAGCGAGCCGTACAGCTCCGCCCGGACCTTCGCGGTGTGGGCGAGCAGGCCCTCGTTCTTCAGCCGGCGGGCGAACATCCGGGCCGCGCGCATCGGGCCCACCGTGTGGGAGCTCGACGGGCCGATGCCGATCGAGAACAGGTCGAAGACCGAGATGGCCACGGAGAACTCCTTGTGGGGGGCTAGACGCCGTTGTCTGCCGGGGTGGAGCAGAAAAGCGTGAAGGCAAGCGGGCGGAACCGCGCGATGACATGGGGTGGGGCACCGCGCTCACTGTCCAGTGTGCGCGATGCCCCGGAGGTGTCGTACGAACGAAACCGGAACTAAATCGTACGAAACTACTTCAGGCCGGGGTACAGCGGGTGCTTGTCGGCGAGCGCCGTCACCCGGGCCTTCAGCGATGCGGCCTTGTCGGCGTCGAAGCCGGGCTTCAGGGTCTCCGCGATGATGTCGCCGACCTCGGTGAAGTCCTCGGCCTGGAAACCGCGGGTCGCGAGCGCCGGCGTACCGATGCGCAGACCCGAGGTGACCATCGGCGGGCGCGGGTCGTTCGGGACGGCGTTGCGGTTGACCGTGATGCCGACCTCGTGCAGACGGTCCTCGGCCTGCTGGCCGTCCAGCTCGCTGTCGCGCAGGTCGACGAGGAGCAGGTGGACGTCCGTACCGCCGGACAGGACGGAGACGCCGTGGGCGGTGACGTCGTCCTGGACCAGGCGCTCGGCGATGATGCGGGCGCCGTCCAGGGTGCGCTGCTGGCGCTCCTTGAACTCCTCCGTGGCCGCGACCTTGAAGGAGACGGCCTTGGCCGCGATCACGTGCTCGAGCGGGCCGCCCTGGAAGCCGGGGAAGACCGAGGAGTTCAGCTTCTTCGCGAACTCCTTCTTCGCGAGGATGATGCCGCCGCGGGGGCCGCCGAGCGTCTTGTGCGTGGTGGAGGTCACCACGTCCGCGTACTCGACCGGGTTCGGGTGCAGGCCGGCGGCGACCAGGCCCGCGAAGTGGGCCATGTCGACCCACAGCTTGGCCTCGACCTCGTCGGCGATCCGGCGGAACTCGGCGAAGTCCAGCTGGCGCGGGTAGGCGGACCAGCCCGCGATGATCACCTTCGGACGGTGCTCCTTGGCGAGGCGCTCGACCTCGGCCATGTCGACCAGACCGGCCTCGTCCACGTGGTACGCGACCACGTTGAACTGCTTGCCGGAGAAGTTCAGGCGCATGCCGTGGGTGAGGTGACCGCCGTGCGCCAGGTCGAGGCCCAGGATCGTGTCGCCGGGCTGGGCGATCGCGAAGAGGGCGGCCTGGTTCGCGGAGGCGCCGGAGTGCGGCTGGACGTTGGCGTACTCGGCGCCGAACAGGTCCTTGATCCGGTCGATCGCGATCTGCTCGGCGACGTCGACGTGCTCGCAGCCACCGTAGTAGCGGCGGCCCGGGTAGCCCTCGGCGTACTTGTTGGTGAGGACGGAGCCCTGCGCCTCCATGACGGCGACCGGAGCGAAGTTCTCCGAGGCGATCATCTCGAGGGTGGACTGCTGACGGCGGAGCTCGGCGTCGACGGCGGCGGCGACGTCCGGGTCCAGCTCGTGGAGGGGAGTGTTCAGAAGCGACATGAATCGATCCCTAAGGGGTCTCGGGCCCGGTCTCAGTTCCCGGAGGCGGAGAACTCGGCGTACGCGTCGGCGGAGAGCAGATCGTCCGGCTCGTCCGTGACACGTACCTTGAACAGCCAGCCACCCTCGAACGGAGCCGTGTTCACCAGGGACGGGTCGTCCACCACGTCCTGGTTCGCGGCGACGATCTCACCCGTGACGGGGGAGTACAGGTCGCTCACGGACTTCGTCGACTCCAGCTCGCCGCAGGTCTCGCCCGCGGTGACGGTGTCGCCGACGGCGGGGAGCTGGGCGAAGACGACGTCACCGAGCGCGTTGGCCGCGTACTCCGTGATGCCGACGGTCGCGACGCCGTCCTCGGCGTCCGACAGCCACTCGTGCTCCTTGGTGTAACGCAGCTGCTGGGGGTTGCTCATGGCCTGATTCTCCTGGATCGGGGGAGTGCTGATGAACGTGGGTCTTGCGGGATGAGACGCGATGTGAGACGGATGCGTCACTTCTGGCGCTTGTAGAAGGGCAGCGCGACGACCTCGTACGGCTCGTGGGTGCCGCGGATGTCCACACCTACACCCTGGGTGCCGGGCTCGGCGTGCGCCGCGTCCACGTACGCCATCGCGATCGGCTTTCCGAGGGTCGGCGACGGGGCGCCGGAGGTGACCTCGCCGATCACCGCGCCGTCCTTGACGACGGAGAAGCCCGCGCGGGGGACCCGGCGGCCCTCGGCGACCAGGCCGACGAGCTTGCGCGGCGGGTTGGTCGCCGCGCGCTCGGCGGCGGCCTCCAGCGCCTTGCGGCCGACGAAGCCGCCGTCGTTGGTCGTCTTCTCGAACTTCACGACCCGGCCGAGGCCCGCGTCGAAGGGGGTGAGGGCGGTGGTCAGCTCGTGGCCGTACAGCGGCATGCCCGCCTCCAGGCGGAGCGTGTCGCGGCAGGACAGACCGCAGGGGATCAGGCCGACGCCCTCGCCCGCCTCGGTCAGCGCCTTCCAGACGCCCTCGGCGTGCTCGGGCTTCAGGAACAGCTCGAAGCCGTCCTCGCCGGTGTAGCCGGTACGGGCGATCAGCGCGGGCACGCCCGCGACCGTGCCGGGCAGGCCGGCGTAGTACTTGAGGCCGTCCAGGTCGGCGTCGGTGAGCGACTTCAGGATGCCGGGGGACTCCGGGCCCTGGACGGCGAGCAGGGCGTACGCGTCACGGTCGTCGCGCACCTCGGCGTCGAAGCCGGCCGCGCGCTCGGTCAGCGCGTCCAGGACGATCTGGGCGTTGGAGGCGTTGGCGACGACCATGTAGTCGGTCTCGCCGAGCCGGTACACGATCAGGTCGTCGAGGATGCCGCCGTCCTCCTGGCAGATCATCGTGTAGCGGGCGCGGCCGTTGCCCACGGTGGAGATGTTGCCGACGAGGGCGTGGTCGAGGAGCTCGACCGCCTGCGGGCCGGTGACGGTGATCTCACCCATGTGGGAGAGGTCGAAGAGACCCGCCCGGGTGCGGACGGCGACGTGCTCGTCGCGCTCGCTGCCGTACCGCAGCGGCATGTCCCAGCCGGCGAAGTCGGTCATGGTCGCGCCCAGGGAACGATGCAGGGCATCGAGGGCGGTGAGGCGGGGGGCAGTGCTCATGGGGTGGCTCCCGGGTCCCAAGGGCGTGATCGGTGACGAAACACATGACGGCGAGGACGTCCTCCCCATCTGTCATGGAACCTGAGAGGTTCACCGAGAGCATCTCGTCGCCGGGAGATCGGCGCCGGGAGTTCGGCTTGCACCTTGGGTGGGGACACAGCAGGGTGTCCCGCTTTTCAGATCTGCCTCATCCGCGCGGTACGGGGCCTGAGAGATTCAAGGGAGGGTCTTGCTCCTTCGGCGTCCGGACACGCGGGGCGGTCCGGAACTCTCCCGCGCGGATTCGAGCGGCCAATATGCGATTGTGTGGCGACTGTGCGCGCCTGGCGGGCACATCATTGCACGCGAGCTCGGCGGGGCATATCGCTTGTGTCCCATTACCGTTTCTTTACACTTTGTGGGCAAGGGTCTCCCGAGGCCCGGCAGGGGGAGAAGCGATGAGGATCCAGCACAGCGGCGCGTGCGCGCCGAGTACGGGCATACCGTCCCAGCGGGCCCGCGCCAGGACCCGCGGCCGCGGCCGGCTCCTGCGGGACCTCCGCGAGCGCGGCGGCCGGGGCCCCCGCGCCCTCACCTTCGCGGCCGGCGACCTCGTCGTGGTCTCAGGACTGCCCGGCAGCGGCAAGTCGACCCTCATGAAGCGCGCCGCCGCGGGCGCCGGCATCGACTCCCAGGACGCCCGCGAGCGCTGGGAGGCCCGCATGCCCCGCCTCCTGCCGTACGCCCTCTACCGGCCCCTGGTCCGGCTCGCGCACTACGCCGGTCTTCGCCGCGCCCTGCGCTCGGGCGCCGGGGTGATCGTGCACGACTGCGGCACCCAGTCCTGGGTGCGCGGCTGGCTCGCCCGCGAGGCCCGCCGGCGCGGCCGCGCCCTGCACCTGCTCCTCCTCGACGTCCCCCCGGACACCGCGCGCGAGGGCCAGCGGGCCCGCGGCCGGGGCGTCTCCGCCTATGCCTTCGCCCGGCACCGGCGGGCCGTCGGCCGGCTCGTCGAGGCCGCCGAGTCCGGCCGCCTCCCGCACGGCTGCGCCTCCGCCACCCTGCTCGACCGGGACGCGGCGGACGCCCTGCGGAGGATCGAGTTCCGGGAGACCGCCTGACGGACACGCCCGACCCGGCGCTCCCTCGCTTCCGTACCCTTTTCGCCACGGCGGCGCCGAGGCGGCGTTAGGGTTCTGCCGGGCGGCCGGTGCGGCAGGCCGTGCGAGAAGGGGATACGGGACCGTGGACGTGACGTGGCCGAGCAACGAGCTCGAAGAGGTACTCGCCGCCTCACTCGGCAACCCGGCGGCCGGCGGCCGCCTGGTCGAGGTGCTCGGGCGCAGCCCCGTCTGGGTCCCGCTGCCCAACGGCGGCGGACCCGAGAGCCCCGACCTCGACCTCGCCACCATGGAGCTCGACGGCGCGGCCTACGTCCCCGTCTTCAGCTCCGAGCAGCAGTTCCTCGCCTGCGTCGGCACCCACATGTCCTTCGCCGTCGCGCCCGCCCGCGACTTCGCCCGCGGCCTGCCCCCGCAGCTCGGGATCGCCGTGAACCCCGGCGGCACCGTCGGCGTCCCGCTGCCCCCGCCCGCCGTCGCCGAACTCTGCCGCGTCGGCCGCACCCCGCTCGACGGCCCCGCGACCGGCGGCCGCGTCCGCCTCTTCGAGCCCGACTGGCAGGACGACCCCGTCGACTTCCTCGCCGCCGCCTCAGCCGAGTTCGAGGCCACCGGTGTCGTGACCAGCGCCCGCCGTGCCCTCGCCAGCGTCGAGGGCACCGAACCCGCCCTCTTCGTCGGCGTCCAGCTCGCCGCCTGGGACGGCGTCGACCGCAACGCGCCCCTGGACGCCCTCGGCCGCGCCCTGGGCCGGGTCGAGGTCGCCTGGCCGGTCAACCTCATCCTGCTCGACATGGCGCAGGACCCGGTCGGCGACTGGATGCTGGAGCGGGTGCGCCCCTTCTACCAGCGTGCCGCCGGGTGACCGGCCCCCTGCTTAAGCTGAACTGAATCATCGGCGGGACGAACGTGGTGAACGGAAGAGGGGCGGGACCCAGGGTGAGCGCGTCAGGCACTGCTGCGGCTGGTCAGGTCGAGCACATGCTGCGCCAGGTGGCACCCGGACGCTACGACGCGTACGAGCAGCTCCTGCACGCCCTCGCCGACGGCGAGCTGTGGATGCTGCTCTGGCACGGCTCTCCCGGCGCGTCCGACGCCCAGTACGGGAACATGGAGGTCGACGGCTTCGGCTACGCGCCCTGTGTGACCTCCGCGCAGGAACTCTCCGCCTCCGGCTGGACCCGCGCCCACGAGCTCGTCACGGGCCGCGAGATCGCCCGCGCCCTCTACCCCGACCGCTGGGGCGTCTGGCTGAATCCGCACGCCCCAGGCGGCGGCGTCGGCATCCCCTGGGCCGACCTGCGCCGGATCGCCACCGGCCTCGACCGGATGCCCGCGGGTCCGCTGCGGGTCACCGAGCCCGCCCTGGAGATCCCGCAGTTCTACGCCCTGCTCACACAGAACGCGCACCGCACCCCGGCCGTCCGGGCGCTGCGCCGCGGCTGGGTGCAGCCCGCGCTCGGCTCCCCCTACCTCGCCATCGGTCTCGACCTGTACGACACCTCCCCCGCGGCCGTGGACACGGTCCGGGCGATGATGCGCCAGTCGATCGGAGCCGTACCCGACGGGCTGCCCGTCTCGACGGTCGCCCTCTCGGACGCGTACGACCCGGTGGCCCTGTGGCTGCGGGCGAACGGGCGGCCCTTCTACGACCGCGAGGCGCACGCGGGGCGCGGCTCCGCGCCCGTCCCCGGGTACGGCTACCCGCCGCCCGCGCCGTCCGGATACTGAGACGCCCCTCTTCTCGCGTACCGCCCCACCGGCCTCCGGAGTCCGCTCCGGAGGCCGTCGTTCGTCCCAATACCGACGTCGGAACGCCCAGTTGAGGGACATGTCCGATTAGGGGGCAGAGGCCCCGAGATGGTCCGCTCACGTGATCGTGGCGTCCGGATAACGGAAGTCGCAGCACCGCATCACGTTTGAGCAAACATTCCCCGTCAGGGCTGGCGGGTGATCACAAGCGCATTGAAGACTCCCCGGAACACCGGGCGTTCGGCTCCTATCGAGCCGGTGCCCAGCAGGTTGTTCCACCGAGCCGCTACCCGCGGCGGGCAAGGGCCGGCTACCGGCGGCCGAGAGGGGTCCTCACCACGATGACGGCACCACTGCACAAGGCGAGTGCGGTCGAGTCGACCGCCACCGCCGACGCCGCGCCCGACGCACCCGGCACTCCGGACAACTCCGGCGCTTCCGGCGCCTCCGGCAAGGCGATCGAGGGCCGCTCGCCCTGGAAGATCGCCTGGACCCGCCTCAAGCGCGACAAACTGGCCCTCGCGGGCGCCTTCGTCGTCCTCTTCCTGGTCCTGGTCGCGGTCTTCGCGCCGGTCATCGTCGGACTCCTCGGCCACCCGCCGGACGAGTTCCACGAGGACCAGATCGACCCGCTGTTCGGCACCCCCATCGGTTCCTGGGGCGGCGTCAGCTCCGAGTTCCTCTTCGGCGTCGAGCCCGTCAACGGCCGCGACGTCTTCAGCCGGATCGTCTACGGCGCCCGGATCTCGCTGCTCGTCGCCTTCCTGGCGGCGGTCTTCGCCGTCGTCCTCGGCACGGTCCTCGGCATCATCGCGGGCTACTTCGGCGGCTGGATCGACGCGGCCCTCAGCCGGGTCATGGACGTGATGCTCGCCTTCCCGCAGCTGCTCTTCACGATCGCCCTGGTCTCCGTCCTGCCGAACGAGCTCCTCGGACTCGACGGCTCCGGCGTCCGCATCGCCGCCCTCGTCGTCGTCATCGGCTTCTTCGGCTGGCCGTACGTGGGCCGCATCGTCCGCGGCCAGACCCTCTCGCTGCGCAACCGCGAGTACGTCGAGGCCGCCCAGAGCCTCGGCGCCGGCCGGCTCTACATCCTGCGCCGGGAGCTGCTGCCCAACCTGATCGCCCCGATCACGGTCTACGCGACCCTCATGATCCCCACCAACATCCTCACCGAAGCGGCGCTCAGCTTCCTCGGCGCGGGTGTGAAGCCTCCGACCGCTTCCTGGGGTCAGATGCTGTCGACGGCCATCACCACCTACGAGGCGGACCCGCTCTTCATGGTGATCCCCGGCCTCGCGATCTTCATCACCGTTCTGGCGTTCAACCTCTTCGGCGACGGCGTGCGTGACGCGCTCGACCCGAAGGGCTCCCGCTGACCGTTCGCCGACGACACGCAAGACCCGCCCCTGCCGCTGGCGACAGGAGGCTTACCCCAATCGGCGGACCGCCGTATCGGCCGCCACTACCCGGAGGTTGCGAGACCCATGAGTCTGATGAGCTCTCAGAGGCGCAGGATCGCCGCAGGCGCGCTGCTCGCGGCGGCCACGATGGTCGTCACCACCGCCTGCGGCGGCGGCACCGGCAACGACGGTGACAAGACCAAGGGCGGCGCGGCCGGCTTCAACGCCGCGGTGAACAAGATCGCCAACCCCTCCGACAAGAAGGGCGGCGAGCTGAAGTTCATCGGCTCGCAGGACGCGGACTTCTGGGACCCGCAGCGCGGCTACTACGGCTTCATGTGGGACTTCTCCCGCTACTACACGCGCCAGCTGGTGACCTTCAAGGCGGAGCCCGGCGCGGCGTCCACGGAGCTCGTCTCCGACCTCGCCACCGACACCGGCAAGGTCTCGGCCGACGGCCTCACCTACACCTTCACGCTGAAGGACGGGGTGACCTGGGAGGACGGCAAGCCGATCACCTCCAAGGACATCAAGTACGGCATCGAGCGCATCTGGGCCCAGGACGTCCTCTCCGGCGGCCCGATCTACCTCCAGCAGGTCCTCGACCCCAAGGCTGAGTACAAGGGCCCGTACAAGGACACCTCCCCGGACAAGCTCGGCCTGAAGGCGATCGAGACCCCGGACGACAAGACCATCATCTTCAAGCTGCCGGTCGCCAACGGTGACTTCCTGCAGATGCTGGCCATGCCCGCCGCCTCCCCGGTCCGCCAGGACAAGGACACCAAGGCCAAGTACACCCTGAAGCCGTTCTCGTCCGGCCCGTACAAGTGGGAGTCCTACACTCCCAACAAGTCCCTCAAGCTCGTCCGCAACGACAAGTGGGACGCGAAGACGGACACCGTCCGCAAGGCGCTGCCGGACAAGATCAGCGTCACGTTCACCACGAACGCCGACGACATGGACAACCGTCTGGTCGAGGGCGAGTACGACCTCGACATCAACGCGACGGGCATCGGCGCCGCCGCCCGCCAGAAGGTGCTCCAGAAGCACAAGGGCAACGTCGACAACCCGCAGACGGGCTTCATCCGCTACGCGGTCTTCCCGCAGACGGTGATCCCCAACATCGAGTGCCGCAAGGCCATCATCTACGCGGCCGACTCGAAGTCCCTGCAGACCGCCCGTGGTGGCCCGCAGGCCGGTGGCGACATCGCCTCCAACATGCTGCCGCCGGCGGTCAAGGGTGCCGACCCGAAGGCCGACCCGTACGGCAAGCTGGCCGGCGCGCCGGACCTCGCCAAGGCGAAGGAAGCGCTGAAGAAGTGCGGTAAGCCGAACGGCTTCAAGACCACCATCGCGGTCCGCAACAACAAGAAGATCGAGATCGCGACCGCCGAGTCCCTCCAGCAGTCGCTGAAGGCCGTCGGCATCGACGCCCAGATCGACCAGTTCGACGGCGCCCAGACCTCCGGCATCATCGGTTCGCCGAAGGTCGTCAAGGACAAGGGCTACGGCATCATCATCATGGGCTGGGGCGCCGACTTCCCGTCGGGCCAGGGCTTCCTCCAGCCGCTGGTCGACGGCCGCTTCATCCTCCAGAGCGGTAACAACAACTTCTCCGAGCTGAACGACAAGGCCGTCAACGGCCTGTTCGACCAGGCGCTGAAGGAGACCGACCCGGTCAAGGCCGGCGAGCTCTACAAGCAGATCAACACCAAGGTCTCGGAGGCCGCGGTCTACCTGCCCTTCACCCACGAGAAGAACATCATCTGGCGCAGCTCCCGGCTGACCAACGTCTACACGGCGGACGCCTACAACGGCCGCTACGACTACGCGTCGCTCGGCGTCGTCAAGTAATCCGCTCCGCTTCACCGGCGCAGCACCCGCCGCCAGGTCCGAAGGGCAGGTGATGGCCGAGGGCGGCGGCCGGGGGACCCGATCGGGACCCCCGGCCGCCGACCGGCCGACCGCATGCTTGCATACATAGTCCGACGGCTCTTCGCAGTCGTCGCGATGCTGCTCGTCGTCACCCTCGTGACGCTCAGCATCTTCTTCCTCATCCCCAAGATGACCGGCAGTGACCCTGCCGCGATGTTCGTCGGCAAGCAGGCGGATCCGGCTGCCATCGAGGCCGTCCGGCAGAAGCTGGGTCTGGACGAGCCGCTCCTGGTGCAGTTCTGGCACTTCGTCTCCGGCATCTTCGTCGGCCGTGACTACACCGGTGGTGGCGACACCATCCACTGCGCGGCGCCCTGCTTCGGCTACTCGTTCCGCAGTGAGCAGGACGTCTGGTCGATGCTGGTCGAGGCCTTCCCCATCACCCTCTCCATGGTCGTCGGCGCCGCCGTGCTGTGGCTGGTCCTGGGCGTCTCCACGGGTGTCGTCTCCGCGCTCAAGCGGGGCACGATCATCGACCGCGTGGCGATGATCACGGCGCTCTCGGGCGTCTCGCTCCCCATCTTCTTCACCGCCATGCTGGCGATGCTGGTCTTCCGCACCCAACTGGGCTGGGTCGACGCCACGTACGTGCCGCTCTCCGAGTCCTTCGGCGGCTGGTTCGGCGGCCTGCTGCTGCCCTGGGTGACGCTCGCCTTCCTGTACGCGGCGATGTACGCGCGGCTCACCCGCGCCACCATGCTGGAGGTCCTCGGCGAGGACTACATCCGCACGGCCCGGGCCAAGGGCCTGCCGGAGTCGGTCGTGCTCGGCAAGCACGCCATGCGCTCCACCATGACCCCCATCCTGACCATCTTTGGCATGGACCTCGGCGCCCTCGTCGGCGGCGCGATCCTGACCGAGACCGCGTTCAGCCTCCACGGACTGGGCGCCCTGGCCATCCGGGGCGTCAACGAGCGCGACCTGCCGCTCATCCTGGCCGTCACGCTCATCACCGCCGCGTGCGTCGTCATCGCCAACCTCGTGGTGGACCTGCTGTACGCGGTGATCGACCCCCGAGTGAGGCTCGCATGACGGACAAGCTGACGAAGACCGGCGCGGCGGTGGGAGAACCCGTCGCGTCCTCGAAGGACGCCCCGTCCGACGCCTTCCTCGACGTACGCGACCTGAAGATCCACTTCCCGACCGACGACGGTCTGGTCAAGTCGGTCGACGGTCTCAGCTTCCAGCTGGAGAAGGGGAAGACCCTCGGCATCGTGGGCGAGTCCGGCTCCGGCAAGTCGGTCACCTCGCTCGGCATCATGGGCCTGCACACGGTCGGCCAGTACGGCCGCCAGAAGGCGAAGATCTCCGGTGAGATCTGGCTGAACGGCCGCGAGCTGCTCTCCGCCGACCCGGACGAGGTCCGCCGGATGCGCGGCCGCGAGATGGCGATGATCTTCCAGGACCCGCTGTCCGCGATGCACCCGTACTACACGGTCGGCCAGCAGATCGTGGAGGCGTACCGCGTCCACAACGACGTCGACAAGAAGACGGCGCGCAAGCGGGCCGTCGAACTCCTCGACCGGGTCGGCATCCCCGAGCCCGCCAAGCGGTTCGACAACTACCCGCACGAGTTCTCCGGCGGCATGCGCCAGCGCGCGATGATCGCCATGTCGCTCGTCAACAACCCGTCGCTGCTCATCGCCGACGAGCCGACGACGGCGCTCGACGTCACCGTGCAGGCCCAGATCCTCGACCTGATGCGGGACCTCCAGAAGGAGTTCGGCTCGGCGGTCGTCATCATCACCCACGACCTCGGCGTCGTCGCCGAGCTCGCCGACGACATCCTCGTGATGTACGGCGGGCGCTGCGTCGAGCGCGGACCGGCCGAGTCCGTCTTCTACGAGCCGCAGCACCCCTACACCTGGGGCCTGCTCGGCTCGATGCCGAGGATCGACCGCGACCAGACCGAGCGGCTCATCCCGGTCAAGGGCAACCCGCCCAGCCTCATCAACATCCCGAGCGGCTGCGCCTTCAACCCCCGCTGCCCGTACGCGGACGTCCCCAAGGGCGGCGTCACGCGCACCCAGCGGCCGGAGCTGACGCCGGCCGGGGACCGCCACTTCTCGGCGTGCCACATGCCGCAGGAGGAGCGGACCCGCATCTGGACCGAAGAGATTGCGCCGAAACTGTGAGCGACATGAGCGACACCACGGAACCTCTGCTCAAGGTCACCGGCCTGAAGAAGCACTTCCCCATCAAGAAGGGGCTGCTCCAGCGCCAGACCGGCGCCGTCAAGGCGGTCGACGGGATCGACTTCGAGGTCCTGCCCGGTGAGACCCTCGGCGTCGTCGGCGAGTCCGGCTGCGGCAAGTCCACGATGGGCCGGCTCATCACCCGGCTGCTCGAACCGACCGACGGCACGGTCGAGTTCCAGGGCAAGGACATCTCCCACCTCGGGGTGGCGGGCATGCGTCCGTTCCGCCGGGACATCCAGATGATCTTCCAGGACCCGTACGGGTCGCTGAACCCGCGCCACACGGTCGGCACGATCGTCTCGGCGCCCTTCAAGCTCCAGGGCGTCGAGCCCGAGGGCGGTGTGAAGAAGGAGGTCCAGCGGCTCCTCGGCCTGGTGGGCCTCAACCCCGAGCACTACAACCGCTACCCGCACGAGTTCTCCGGCGGTCAGCGCCAGCGCATCGGCATCGCCCGCGCGCTCGCCCTCAAGCCGAAGCTGGTCGTCGCGGACGAGCCGGTCTCCGCCCTGGACGTCTCCATCCAGGCGCAGGTGGTCAACCTCCTGGACGACCTCCAGCAGGAGCTGGGCCTCACGTACGTGATCATCGCCCACGACCTATCGGTCATCCGGCACGTCTCGGACCGCATCGCGGTCATGTACCTGGGCAAGATCGTCGAACTGGCGGACCGCAAGTCCCTGTACGAGAACCCGATGCACCCGTACACCCGGGCCCTGATGTCCGCGGTCCCGATCCCGGACCCGCGCCGGCGGGGCGCGAAGAGCGACCGCATCCTCCTGACCGGCGACGTCCCGTCCCCGATCGCCCCGCCGCCGGGCTGCCGTTTCAACACCCGCTGCTGGAAGGCGACGGACGTCTGCCGCACCCAGGAACCGCCCCTGGTGGAACTCCGCCCGGGCCAGCGGGTGGCCTGCCACCACCCGGAGAACGCGGAGTCCCTGACGGTGCCGGGGGCGAGGGAGTCGGCAGACCTCACACTGACGAGGAAGCCGGAGGCGTAGGACGACGGGGGCGCGGGCTGACGTCAGCTGTGGGCGCCCCCTCCCGCCACCCTCGTTGTGGGCAACTGTTCCACTGGGGCGTGGGGGTCCCCCAGACTCCGTCCGGGGGACCCCCACGCCCTGCGGGACGATTGCCCACACGGCGGGGGCGCCGCCCCGGCGCATCCCGCGCCCCCCGGGGACCGGGACAATGACCCGGTGCTCCACAACCTGTTCAGCCCCGACGTCCAGCACGCCCTGGACCTCGTCGGCATCTTCGTCTTCGCCATCTCCGGCGCCCTCCTCGCCGTCCGCAAGAACTTCGACGTCTTCGGCATCGCCGTCCTCGCCGAGGTCACCGCCCTCGGCGGCGGCCTCTTCCGCGACCTGATCATCGGCGCCGTACCCCCCGCCGCCTTCACCGATCTCGGCTACTTCCTCATGCCCCTGATCGCGACGGTCCTCGTCTTCTTCCTCCACCCGCAGGTCGAACGCACCCAGAGGGCCGTCAACGTCTTCGACGCCGCCGGCCTCGGCCTCTTCTGCGTGACCGGCACGACGAAGGCGTACGACTACGGCCTCGGCCTCACCTCCTCCGCCGCGCTCGGTCTCGCGACCGCCGTCGGCGGCGGCGTCCTGCGTGACGTGCTCGCCAACGAGGTGCCGTCGCTGCTGCGCTGGGACCGCGACCTGTACGCGGTCCCGGCGATCGTCGGGGCGGCGATGGTGGTGCTCTGCATCCGTTTCGACATGCTGAATCCGTTCACCAGCGGCGCGGCCGCCCTCACCGCCTTCGCGCTCCGACTGCTCGCCCTGCGCTACCACTGGCGCGCGCCCCGCGCGTGGAACCGGCGCTCGTCCGCCCGCGAGGAACCGGAAAAAGCTACCGCTCAGTAGTAAGCTGGGGTACCGTCGAAAACATGAGCACGAGCACCGAGACGAGCACGGCGACGGACCTCGCGACGAGCGAGTTCGACCGCGACACCGCCCTCACCGTCCGCGAGCCCGGCGTGTACGACGCCGAGCTCTCCGCCGGCTGGACGATCATCCACGCGGTCAACGGCGGCTACCTCCTCGCTCTGCTCGGCCGCGCGCTCGGCGAGCACCTCCCGCACCCCGACCCGTTCACGATCTCGGCGCACTACCTCACGCCGTCCGTGCCGGGCCCCGCGGTGATCAGGACGGAGACGGTCCGCACGGGCCGGACGCTGTCCACGGGACAGGCCTCGCTCTTCCAGTACGCGGAGGACGGCACGGAGGTCGAGCGGATCAGGGTCCTCGCCTCGTACGGAGACCTCGACACGCTCCCGGACGACGTCCGCACCACGGCGACGCCGCCGGCGATGGCGCCGATCGAGAACTGCTTCAGTGCCGCCGACAACCCGGCTCCGAGGATCCCCGGCTCCTCCGCGATCGCCGACCGGCTGGACCTCCGCCTCGACCCGGCGTGCGTCGGCTGGGCGGTCGGAGCGCCCTCGGGCAAGGGTGAGATGCGGGCCTGGTTCGGCCTCGCCGACGGCCGGGAGCCCGACGCGCTGTCGCTGCTCCTGACGGTCGACGCCCTGCCGCCGACCTCCTTCGAGCTGGGCCTCAAGGGCTGGACCCCCACCGTCGAGCTCACCACCCACGTCCGCTGCCGCCCGGCCCCGGGCCCGCTGCGGGTCTCCATCACCACCCGCAACCTCGCGGGCGGTTTCCTGGAGGAGGACGCGGAAATCTGGGACAGCGCCGACCGCCTGGTAGCCCAATCCCGCCAACTGGCCCGCGCACCACGCACCTGAGGAAAAGGCGGGCGAGGCGACCTCCCGGGCCTGCGGGCCTCCGGGACCTGGCGGTTTCCCGGGTCGGCCGTACTCCCGCACCTGTCGGTCTTGCGCGTCCGCCGACTCCCGGGCCTGCGGGCCTCCCGCCCTTGCGGGTCCGCCGACTCCCGGGTCGGCCGGTCTCCCGGTCCTGGCGCCCGCCGGGGTCCCAGGCGCCCGGGCCCAGGCGCCCCGGCCCCACCGACCCCGCCGCCCCGCGCGGCCAGGCGCACCCTCCCCCCGCCGTAAACCGGCCACCCGCCGGGCCCGCCGCCGCGGGCTCGTAGAATCGATCCACCATGGCTTACCTCGACCACGCCGCGACCACGCCCATGCTGCCCGAGGCGATCGAGGCGATGACCGCCCAGCTCGCCGTCACGGGCAACGCCTCCTCTCTGCATGCCCCCGGACGGCGGGCCCGGCGGACCGTCGAGGAGGGGCGCGAGACGCTCGCCGCCGCGCTCGGCGCCCGGCCGAGCGAGGTCGTCTTCACCTCCGGCGGCACCGAGGCCGACAACCTCGCGGTGAAGGGCCTCTACTGGGCCCGGCGCGACGCCGACCCCCGCCGCACCCGCGTCCTGGCCAGCCCGGTGGAGCACCACGCCGTGCTCGACGCCGTCGACTGGCTCGCCACCCACGAGGGCGCCACCGTCGAGTACCTCCCTGTCGACCGCCACGGCCGCGTCCACCACGACGCCCTGCGCGAGGCCATCGCCCGCGACCCCGAATCCGTCGCCCTGGCCACCGTCATGTGGGCGAACAACGAGATCGGCACGATCATGCCGGTCCGTGAACTCGCCGACGTCGCCGCCGAGTTCGGCGTGCCGCTGCACGCCGACGCCGTCCAGGCCGTCGGCCAGGTCCCGGTCGACTTCGCCGCGTCCGGACTCGCCGCGATGACCGTCTCCGGCCACAAGATCGGCGGCCCCTACGGCATCGGCGCCCTGCTCCTGGGCCGCGAGCACACCCCCGTACCCGTGCTGCACGGCGGAGGCCAGGAGCGGCACGTCCGCTCCGGCACCCTCGACGTACCGGCCGTCGCCGCGTTCGCCGTAGCCGCCCAGCTCGCGGCCGAGCGGCGCGAGGAGTTCGCCCGAGAGGTCGGCGCGCTGCGCGACGAACTCGTCACCGCCGTCCGTACAGCCGTCCCCGACGCGCTCCTCGGCGGCGACCCCGTCGAGCGCCTCCCCGCCAACGCCCACTTCACCTTCCCCGGCTGCGAGGGCGACTCCCTGCTCCTGCTGCTGGACGCCGCCGGCATCGCCTGCTCCACCGGCTCCGCCTGCACCGCCGGCATCGCCCAGCCGAGCCACGTCCTCCTCGCCACCGGCACCGATCCGGACCTGGCCAGGGGCACCCTGCGCTTCTCCCTGGGCCACACCTCCACCAGGGAGGACGTCGCCGCGGTGGCGGCCGCGATCGGCCCTGCCGTCGAACGCGCGAGGACCGCCGGCCTCAGCTGAGGCCGGCCGAGCCGCTCACACGAGCTTCTTCGACGCCTCCCGCACCAGCTTCAGATACCGGTCCCAGTCCCAGTGCGGGCCCGGATCCGTGTGGTCCGTACCCTCGACCTCCACGTGCCCGATGATGTGCTCCCGGTCCACGGGTATCCCGTACCGCGCGCATATGTCGGCCGTGAGCCGCGCCGACCCCGCGTACATCGCCGCCGTGAAGTCCTGCGGCCGGTCGACGAAGCCCTCGTGCTCGATGCCGATGCTCCGCTCGTTCATGTCGCGGTTCCCGGCGTGGAAGCCGACGTCGAGCTCCCGGATCATCTGCGCCACATGCCCGTCCTTGCGGACGACGTAATGCGTGGCGGCCCCGTGCCCCGGGTTCTTGAAGACCTTGAGCGCGGTCGCGTAGCTGCCCTGGACGACATGGATCACGACCCGGTCGATCCGGTAGTCGTCGGGCCGGTCGGCCCGCCGCCAGTTCGCCCGCGCCGCCGACGTCCACTCGGCGGCCCGGTGGTCCAGCTCACCCTCGACCCGCTTCTTCTGCATCCCCGGCAGCCGCCACCACGCGCGCGCCAGCTCGTCCCCGGCCAGCGCCGCCGTGCCCAGCACGGCGACCCCGCCCCCGAGCAGGACGGCGCGCCGCCCCACCTTCTTGTTCGGCTTGCTCCCCATGCCACCGAGAACGCTTACTACCGCGACCGTGGTTCCCGCCGACCCGTACCCTGGTAGGGCTATGACTCAGACTCCGCCCCCGCGCCCCCACACCCGCCCCCTCCGGGTACTTGCCGCCATGTCCGGCGGCGTGGACTCCGCCGTCGCCGCCGCCCGTGCCGCCGAAGCCGGTCACGACGTCACCGGCGTGCACCTCGCCCTCTCCGCGAACCCGCAGTCCTTCCGTACGGGCGCGCGTGGCTGCTGCACGATCGAGGACTCCCGGGACGCCCGCCGGGCCGCCGACGTCATCGGCATCCCGTTCTACGTGTGGGACCTCGCCGAGCGGTTCCGTGAGGACGTCGTCGACGACTTCGTCGCGGAGTACGAGGCCGGCCGCACCCCCAACCCGTGCCTGCGCTGCAACGAGAAGATCAAGTTCGCGGCGCTGCTCGACAAGGCGCTCGCCCTCGGCTTCGACGCGGTCTGCACCGGCCACTACGCGACGGTCGTCCTGAAGGAGGACGGCACCCGGGAGCTCCACCGGGCCTCCGACATGGCCAAGGACCAGTCGTACGTCCTCGGGGTCCTGGACGAGAAGCAGCTCGCGCACGCCATGTTCCCGCTGGGCGACACGCTCACCACCAAGGACGAGATCCGGGCGGAGGCCGAGCGGCGCGGGCTCGCGGTCGCGAAGAAGCCCGACAGCCACGACATCTGCTTCATCGCCGACGGCGACACCCAGGGCTTCCTCGCCTCCCGTCTGGGCAAGGCGGACGGTGACATCGTCGACGAGGCCGGTACGAAGGTCGGCACCCACGAGGGCGCGTACGGCTTCACCATCGGCCAGCGCAAGGGCCTGCGGATCGGGCACCCGGCCGCGGACGGCAAGCCCCGCTACGTCCTCGACATCTCGCCGGTGAACAACACGGTCACGGTGGGCCCCGTCGAGGCCCTGGACGTCACGGCCCTGACCGCGATCAAGCCCCGCTGGTGCGGCACCGCCCCGGAGGGCTCCGGCCGCTACACCGCGCAGCTCCGCGCCCACGGCGGCGAGACCGAGGTGAAGGCGTCCCTGGCGGACGGCGAGCTCACGGTCACCTTCGACGAGCCGGTCCGGGGCGTGGCCCCGGGCCAGGCGATCGTCCTGTACGACGGCACGCGCGTGGTGGGCTCGGCCACGATCGCGACGACGACCCGCCGCACGACGGCCACGGCGGAGGCCACGGCGTAGGCCTGGGCGTAAGCCGCACGCCTCCTCAAGCCGCCTCCACGGTCTCCCGGTCCTCGGACAGGAACTCCTCCAGGACCGGGGCGAGCACATGCGGGGCGACCTCGTGCGTCTGGCCCGTCAGGGTGCGGTGCCGGGCGCGGGGGAGGGCCGCCGTGAGGGCGCGAGCCGCTCGGCGGGTCCCCGCCGGGCTCGCGCCCCCGTCGACCACCAGTACGCGCGCGTGGACCCCGGCGAGGAGCCCCTCCGGGACCGTCTCCACGGAGTACGGCGGCTCGTACACCGACAGGTGCCCCACCGGCAGCCCGGCGGCCACGGCGGCGAGCGCGAGTACGCCCCCGGTGCCCGTCCCGTGCAGGGCCACGCCCTCATGCGGGGCGCCACCGGCCCCCGCCTCCGCGACCACCGCCGCCAGGTCCTCGATCTCCCGCTCCACCGCGTACGGCCCGGTGTCGCCGCTCCCGCCGAGCCCCCTGCGGTCGTACGCCACCACCGAGAAGCGCCGGGCGAGCAGCAGGCCGAGCGGCCGCTCGGTCGCGGCCGTCCCCGGGGCGCCGCTCACCAGGACGAGCGGCGGCCCGTCCCCGTACCGCTCGTACGCGATCGGCGTCCCGTCCCGTGACGCGACCCGTCCCCGGACCCTGCTCAGTGCGGTCTCCACCTCGTCCATGGCAGTGCAGACCGGGGCCGTCACCGGAACTCATCGCGGGGGGACGGGATTTCCGTAAGAAACTTGGAAGCCGCTGGTCAGGGCCTACGGTGGAGCGCATGAACATCTGCGTCTTCCTCTCCGCGGCCGACCTCGACGAGCGCTACACGGCGCCCGCCCGCGACTTCGCCCGTCTCCTCGGCAAGGCGGGCCACACCCTGGTCTGGGGCGGCTCCGACACCGGCCTGATGAAGGTCGTCGCGGACGGCGTCGAGGAGGCCGGCGGCCGACTCGTCGGCGTCTCCGTCGACTTCCTCGCCCACAAGGCCCGCCCGAACGCCGACGAGATGGTCTTCACCAAGGACCTGGCCGCACGCAAGGCGCTCCTCCTCGCCACGTCCGATGCGATCGTGATCATGGTCGGCGGCACCGGCACCCTCGACGAGGCCACCGAGATCCTGGAGCTGAAGAAGCACGGCAGGCACACCAAGCCGGTGGTCCTGCTCAACACGGCCGGCTTCTACGACGGCCTGAAGACCCAGTTCCGCCGCATGAACGAGGAGGGCTTCCTCCCCCTCCCGCTCACCGACCTCGTCTTCTTCGCGGACGACGCCCCGACGGCCCTCGCCCACCTGGAGGAGAACATCGGCTCCCGCTGATGCGAGCATGGCTCCCATGCCTACACATGTGATCACCGGCGCCGGTTCCGGCATCGGCGCGGCCGTCGCGCGCCGCCTCCACGCGCGCGGGGACGAGCTCGTGCTGCACGCGCGCGACGCGGGGCGGGCCAAGGAGCTCGCCGCGGAGTTCCCGGGGGCCCGGACGCTCGTCGGGGACCTGGCGGACCCGGACCGGCTCTCCTGGGCGTTCTCGCACCAGAGCATGCCCGAGCGGGTGGACAGCCTGCTGCACGTCGCGGGCGTCGTCGACCTCGGGCCGGTCGGGGACCTCACCCCGAAGACCTGGCACCACCAGCTGAACGTCAACCTGGTCGCCCCGGCCGAACTGACCCGGCACCTGCTTCCCCAGCTGCGGGTCTCGCAGGGCCACGTCGTCTTCGTGAACTCGGGCGCCGGGCTCAACGCACACGCCGAGTGGGCCGCGTACGCCGCCTCCAAGCACGGGCTCAAGGCGCTCGCCGACGCCCTGCGCCACGAGGAGCACGCCCATGGGGTCCGGGTGACCTCGGTCTACCCGGGCCGTACCGCCAGTCCCATGCAGGCCAAGGTGCACCAGCAGGAGGGCAAGGAGTACGACCCGTCCCGGTGGATCGACCCCGAATCGGTGGCGACGGCGATCCTCACGGCGATCGACCTGCCGCGCGACGCCGAGATCAACGACCTCACCGTCCGTCCGGGGCGGTAGACATGAACGACACGAAGCTCTGGGGCCCCGCCACCGGCGTCGGTTCCCTGCCCGGCGGCGACGCCCGTGAGGCCGCCAAGGCCGCCACCGGGTCCTTCGAGGACTTCCCGTTCCTGGCCGAGTTGCCCGCCCGCGGCCCCGGCGCCGACATGATCGGCCGGACCCTCGGGATGCTCGTCGAGATGTACGCGCACGTGGAGCCGAGCGGCTGGCGGATCAGCGACCGGCCCGGCCGGGACACCAAGCGGGCCCGCTCCTGGATGGGCGAGGACCTGGACGCCCTGGAGGAGTTCACCCAGGGGTACGAGGGCCCGGTCAAGGTGCAGGCCGTCGGCCCGTGGACGCTCGCCGGCGCCCTGGAGCTGCGCGGCGGCGAAGCGGCGCTCGGGGACCCGGGCGCCTGCCGCGACCTGGTCGGCTCGCTCGCCGAGGGGCTCCACGAGCACCTCGCGGAGGTGCGCAAGCGGATCCCGGGGGCCAGGGTCGTCCTCCAGCTCGACGAGCCCTCGCTCACCGCGGTCCTGCGCGGCCACGTCCGTACCGCCAGCGGCTACCGCACCTACCGGGCCGTCGACCGGCAGGTCGTGGAGAGCGCCCTGCGGGAGGTGATCGCGGTCCACGACGGGCCGGTGATCGTCCACGCCTGTGCCCCGGACGTCCCGTTCGCCCTGCTGCGAAGGGCGGGAGTCGCCGGCGTCTCGTTCGACTTCGGGCTGCTCACCGAGCGTGACGAGGAGCCGATCGGTGAGGCCGTGGAGGCCGGCACCAAGCTCTTCGCCGGTGTGGTGCCGTCCACCGACGGCCCGTTGTCAGACCCGGGCGGTAGCGTCATGGGTGTCAGGTCGTTGTGGCGCAGGCTGGGGCTGAATCCGGGGACTCTCGCGGAGTCCGTGGTCATCACTCCCACGTGCGGGCTGGCGGGCACTTCGCCTGCCTACGCCCGCGCGGCGCTCGCCCACTGCGTCCGGGCGGCGAGATCGCTCGCGGACAACCCAGAGTGACCGGGTTCAGAGGCACGGGAGGACGGACGAAGGTGGCAGTCGAACAGGGGGCCCTGCCCGCCGAGGCACGGGAGAAGCACGCCGATCTGGCCGAGCGGGTCGAGGAGCACCGCTTCCGGTACTACGTGAAGGACCAGCCGGTCATCAGCGACGGCGAGTTCGACACGCTCCTGCGCGCCCTGGAGGCGCTGGAGGAGGAGTACCCGGAGCTGCGGACGCCGGACTCCCCGACCCAGAAGGTCGCGGGACAGTACGAGACCGAGTTCACCTCCGTCGAGCACCGCGAGCGGATGCTCTCCCTCGACAACGCCTTCGACGACGAGGAGCTGGCCGCCTGGGCCGAGCGGATCGCGCGGGACGTCGGCACCCCCGACTTCCACTACCTGTGCGAGCTGAAGGTCGACGGCCTCGCGGTCAACCTCACGTACGAGCACGGGCGGCTGGTCCGGGCCGCCACCCGCGGCGACGGCCGCTCCGGCGAGGACATCACGCCCAACGTCCGGACGATCGCCGACATCCCGGACCGGCTGCGCGGGGACCGCGTCCCGGACCTCGTGGAGATCCGCGGCGAGGTCTACTTCCCGATGGAGGCCTTCGAGGAGCTCAACGCCCGGCTGGTGGAGGCCGGCGACAAGCCCTTCGCCAACCCGCGGAACGCGGCGGCGGGTTCGCTCCGCCAGAAGGACCCCAAGGTCACCGCCTCCCGTCCGCTCCACATGGTGGTGCACGGCATCGGCGCCCGCGAGGGCTTCGAGATCAGCCTGCTCTCAGAGACGTACGAGCTGCTGCGCGCCTGGGGCCTGCCCACCGCCCGGCACAACAAGGTGGTCGGCTCGCTCGACGAGGTACGGGAGTTCATCGCGTACTTCGGGGAGAACCGGCACTCCGTGGAGCACGAGATCGACGGGGTCGTCGTCAAGCTCGACGAGATCCCGCTCCAGGGCCGGCTCGGCTCCACCGCGCGCGCCCCGCGCTGGGCCATCGCCTGGAAGTACGCGCCGGAGGAGGTCAACACCAAGCTGCTCGACATCAAGGTCGGCGTCGGCAGGACCGGTCGCGTCACGCCGTACGCGCAGGTGGAGCCGGTGACCGTGGCCGGTTCCGAGGTCGAGTTCGCCACCCTCCACAACCAGGAGGTGGTGAAGGCCAAGGGCGTCCTGATCGGCGACACGGTCGTGCTGCGCAAGGCCGGTGACGTCATCCCGGAGATCCTCGGGCCGGTCGCGGACCTGCGGGACGGCAGCGAGCGGGAGTTCGTGATGCCCGCCGAGTGCCCGGAGTGCGGCACGGCGCTGAAGCCGATGAAGGAGGGCGACATCGACCTCCGCTGTCCGAACGCCCGGACCTGCCCGGCGCAGCTGCGCGAGCGGCTCTTCTTCCTGGCCGGGCGCCAGTGCCTGGACATCGAGAACTTCGGGATGGTGGCCGCGGCGGCGCTGACCCGCCCCCTGGAGCCGTCCGAGCCCCCGCTCGTGGACGAGGGCGACCTCTTCGACCTCACCATCGAGCGGCTCCTCCCGATCAGGGCGTACGTCCTCGACCCGAGCAGCGGGCTGCCCAAGCGGGACCCCAAGACCGGCGAGGAGAAGATCGTCACGGTCTTCGCCAACCAGAAGGGCGAGCCGAAGAAGAACGCGCTCGCCATGCTGGAGAACATCGCGGCGGCCAAGGAGCGCCCGCTGGCCCGCTTCATCAACGGGCTGTCGATCCGGCACGTGGGACCGGTCGCGGCCGAGGCGCTGGCCCGTGAGTTCCGCTCCCTGGAGCGGATCGAGCAGGCGAGCGAGGAGGAGCTGGCGGCCGTCGACGGGGTCGGCGGGATCATCGCGACCGCGGTGAAGCAGTGGTTCGCCGAGGAGTGGCACCGGGAGATCGTGCGCAAGTGGCGTGCGGCCGGGGTCAGCCTGGAGGACGAGGGCGCCGGGGAGGACGTGGGGCCGCGTCCGCTGGAAGGTCTCACGGTCGTGGTGACCGGCACCCTGGAGAAGTTCACCAGGGATGGCGCAAAAGAGTCCCTTCAGCGGCTCGGAGCGAAGGTGACCGGTTCCGTTTCGAAGAAGACCGCCTTCGTGGTGGTCGGTGAGAACCCTGGTTCGAAGTACGACAAGGCGATGCAGCTGAAGGTTCCGGTTCTGGACGAGGACGGCTTCGCGGTCCTGCTCGAACAGGGACCCGAGGCCGCCCGGGAGGTCGCCGTCCCGGTCGCCGGCTAGGAGCCCGGACTCCCCGCGAAGGTCACCCGTTCGGCGCATACCAGATCGTTACGGGTGGCCGGGTCGCATTCGGGCAAGACAAGGAGAGCGCTGCCCGTCGAAGCCCTCGGCGGCCTAGTGTGGTGACCGTGCGTCTCGTCCTGCACGGCCGCCCGAGGGCCCTGCCGGTCGTGGCGCCAGGACAACGGCCCCGTCGACAGGACGAAGGCCGCGTCGACACGAGACACGACCGCCCGACGGCGGCCGTGCGACGGACGGCCGGACGACGGACGGCCGCGCCACCGCGGCCGTCGCACACCGACGGCACCGCCGCCTGTGAGAGGGACGGGAATGGAACCGACCGAGAGCGCCGCCCCGGTCCCACGGCCAACCGGCCGTGCGGTCCCCCTGGGCTTCACCTCCCGGCTGCCCGCAGCCGTGGTGGGCATCGCCGCCGTCGTGCTCGTCGCAGGGCTCCAGCAAGCCCTGAGCACCGGCCACGGCCTCTTCCCCGGCGGCGTCGCCGGCGGGGCCCTCGCCGTCCTCACCGGCCTCATCGTCGGCCATCTGGTCGCCCTCGGCCGCGACCGCTGGTGGGGCGGCACCGGCTCCGGCGCCGCCCTCACCCTCGCCGTGCTGCTCCTGTACGGCTGGGTGCCCGCCGGGCTCGTCTCGCTGACCGTGGTCGCCCTCGTCGGCGCCGCCCGCCGGCACCGCTGGCGGCAGGGCCTGCTGCACGGCGCCGCCGACGTCATCGGAGTCGCCGCCGCCGCCCTCGTGCTCGCCCTCTTCGGAGACGTACCCACCGTCGAACAGCCCTGGCAGCCCCTCGACTGGACCATCGGGGACCTCCCGGAAGTCGTGCTCGCCGCGGGGGCCTATCTCGTGGTGACCCGCATCCTCCTGTGGTACACGCTCGCCCCCCAGGGCCGCGGTCTGCCCACCATCGCCCGCACCGCCCTCCTCCGGCAGGGCCTCGTCGCCGTCGCCCTGCTCGGCATCGCCCCGCTGATCTGCGTCGTCGCCGCCACCCGGCCGGTCCTGCTGCCGCTCTTCGCCGTCCCCCTCATCGCCCTCGACTCCACCCTCTGGATCGCCCGCGCCCGCGCCGAGGAGCAGCTGCGCGACCCGCTCACCGGGCTCCCCAACCGCCAGTGGCTCCTGGAGCGGGCCTGGACCGCCCTGGAGGAGGCCGAGGGGGAGGGCGCCCGCGCCGCCCTCGTCCTGATCGACCTCGACCGTTTCCGATCGGTCAACGACACCCTCGGTCACCTCGCCGGAGACCGGCTGCTCCTCCAGATCGCCGACCGGCTCCGCCTCGCGCTGCCCCGCGGCGCCGAGGCCGCCCGGCTCGGCGGCGACGAGTTCGCCGTCCTGCTGCCCATCGCCGACTCCACCACCAGCGCCCAGCGGGTCGCCCGCCACCTCGTCGCCGAACTCTCCTCGCCGCTCGACCTCGACGGACTCACCCTCGTCCTGGAGGCCAGCGCCGGCGTCGCCGTCTTCCCCGACCACGCCCTCGACGCCGAAGGGCTGCTGCGCCGCGCCGACGTCGCCATGTACCAGGCCAAGCGGGACCGCACCGGCGTCGAGGTCTACGAGTCCAAGCGCGACTCCAACACGCCCGACCGGCTCGGGCTCCTCGGCGACCTGCGCCGCGCCCTCGACGCCGGCGACGTCGAACTCCACTACCAGCCCAAGGTCCAGTTCGACGGCCAGGTCGCCGGCCTCGAAGCGCTCGTCCGCTGGGTGCACCCCGAGCGCGGAAAGGTCCCGCCGGACGAGTTCATCGCCATCGCCGAGTCCTCCGGCCTGATGCCCCACCTCACCGAGTACGTCCTGGAGACCGCCCTCGCCCAGGTCGCCCGCTGGCGCGCCCAGGGCCTCGACGTCCCCGTCGCCGTCAACGTCTCGCCGCGCGACGTGCACACCCCCGGCTTCGCGGGCGCCGTCGCCGCCCGCCTCGCCCGCCACGGCGTCCCGGCCGGAGCGCTCCAACTGGAGATAACGGAGCACGTCCTCCTGGAGGACCCGCAGCGGGCCGCCGACACGCTCAACGGCCTCACCGGCCACGGCGTCAAGATGTCCCTCGACGACTTCGGCACCGGCTACTCCTCCCTCGTCCATCTGCGCCGGCTGCCCGTCAGCGAACTGAAGATCGACCGCTCCTTCGTCGCCCGGCTCGCCGTCGACACCGAGGACGCCGAGATCGTCCGCTGCACGGTCGACCTCGCCCACTCCCTCGGCCTCCTCGTCGTCGCCGAGGGCGTGGAGGACGACGAGACCTGGGAGCGCCTGCGCGACCTGGGCTGCGACGCCGTCCAGGGCTGGCTGGTGGCCGCCGCGATGCCGCCCGCCGAGGCGACCGCCTGGCTCCTGGCCCGCGGCGAGCACGGCTGGCGCCGCCCCGCCGACCTCGCGGCCGAACTGGACCTGGACCACCCCTCCGGACAGGTCGTCCAGTAGCGCGCGCCGGACGCCGGGCAAACCGTTTCACGGGCAGCGCCACCGGCCCCATAGGATGGGGCCACACCATCAAGCTCACCCCGTGAGGATCCGCATGCCTGGCATCACGCGCGAGGAGGTCGCCCACCTCGCACGGCTGGCGCGTCTGGAGCTGAAGGGCGAAGAACTCGATCACTTCGCCGGCCAGCTCGACGACATCATCGGCGCGGTCGCCCGCGTCTCCGAGGTCGCCGACCAAGACGTACCGCCGACCTCCCACCCGCTGCCGCTGACCAATGTCATGCGCGCGGACGAGGTCCGTCCGTCGCTCACCCCCGAGCAGGCGCTCTCCGGCGCCCCGGCCCAGGAGCAGCAGCGTTTCAAGGTGCCGCAGATCCTGGGGGAGGACCAACAGTCATGACGGACAACATCATCAAGCTCACCGCGGCCGAGATCGCCGGGAAGATCGCCGCCGGCGAACTGACCGCCGTCGAGGTCACGGAGGCCCACCTCGCCCGCATCGAGGCCGTCGACGAGAAGGTCCACGCCTTCCTGCACGTCGACCGTGAGGGCGCGCTCGCCCAGGCCCGCGCCGTCGACGAGAAGCGCGCCCGCGGCGAGAAGCTCGGCCCGCTCGCCGGAGTGCCGCTCGCGCTCAAGGACATCTTCACCACGGCCGGCATGCCGACGACCGTGGGCTCGAAGATCCTCGAGGGCTGGATCCCGCCGTACGACGCGACCCTGGTCAAGAACCTGAAGGCCGCCGACGTCGTCATCCTCGGCAAGACCAACATGGACGAGTTCGCGATGGGCTCCTCCACGGAGAACAGCGCGTACGGCCCGACCGGCAACCCCTGGGACCTGACCCGGATCCCCGGCGGCTCCGGCGGCGGCTCGTCCGCCGCCCTCGCCGCGTACGAGGCGCCCCTCGCCATCGGCACGGACACCGGCGGCTCCATCCGCCAGCCCGCGGCCGTCACCGGCACCGTCGGCGTCAAGCCGACCTACGGCGGTGTCTCCCGCTACGGCATGGTGGCCTTCTCCTCCTCCCTCGACCAGGGCGGCCCCTGCGCCCGTACGGTCCTGGACGCGGCCCTCCTCCACGAGGCCATCGCCGGGCACGACCCGCTGGACTCGACCTCCATCGACGCCCCGGTCCCGCCGGTCGTCGAGGCCGCGCGCAACGGCTCGGTCGCCGGCATGCGCGTCGGCGTCGTCAAGCAGTTCCGCGGCGAGGGCTACCAGGCCGGTGTCGTGCAGCGCTTCGACGAGTCCGTCGAGCTGCTCAAGTCGCTGGGCGCCGAGGTCGTCGAGCTGGACTGCCCGACCTTCGACCTCGCCCTCTCGGCGTACTACCTGATCGCGCCGTCCGAGTGCTCCTCCAACCTGGCCCGCTTCGACGCCATGCGCTACGGCCTGCGCGTCGGCGACGACGGCACCCGGTCGGCCGAGGACGTCACCGCCCTCACCCGTGAGGCCGGCTTCGGCGACGAGGTCAAGCGCCGCATCATCCTCGGTACGTACGCGCTGAGCTCCGGCTACTACGACGCGTACTACGGCTCGGCGCAGAAGGTCCGTACGCTCATCACCCGTGAGTTCGAGCAGGCCTTCGAGCAGGTGGACGTGATCGTCTCCCCGACGACCCCCACCACCGCCTTCCCGATCGGCGAGCGCGCCGACGACCCGATGGCCATGTACCTCGCGGACCTGTGCACGATCCCGACCAACCTGGCCGGCAACGCCGCCATGTCGCTGCCCTGCGGCCTCGCGCCCGAGGACGGTCTCCCGGTCGGCCTGCAGATCATCGCCCCCGCCATGAAGGACGACCGGCTCTACAAGGTCGGCGCCGCCGTCGAGGCCGCCTTCGTGGAAAAGTGGGGACACCCGCTGCTTGAGGAGGCTCCGTCGCTGTGAGTGCCATGGCAAAGAAGGCCAAGAACTTCAAGAAGTCGAAGACCGGCGTGTACGTGTCGCTGGCGACCACCGCGTTCGGCGCCGTCAGCGTCGCCAAGCAGGCGAAGCTGGCCCGCGGCGACGGCGACATGCTGCGGCTCGTCGACGCCGCGGTCTCCGCCGCCGCCATCGTGACCGGCCTGGCGATCCTCTACCGGGAGCTGAAGCGCCTGGGCGACGACGACGTCCTGCTGGGCTGAGAGGGAAAGTCTCACCGTGACTGTCACTGAACTGCTGTCGTACGAAGCGGCGCTCGCCGAGTACGACCCCGTCATGGGCCTCGAGGTCCATGTCGAGCTGGGTACCAAGACGAAGATGTTCTGCGGCTGCTCGACCGAGCTGGGCGCGGAGCCGAACTCGCAGACCTGCCCGACCTGCCTCGGCATGCCCGGCTCGCTGCCCGTCGTCAACGCGATCGGCGTCGAGTCCGCCATCAAGATCGGCCTCGCGCTGCACTGCGAGATCGCCGACTGGTGCCGCTTCGCCCGGAAGAACTACTTCTATCCGGACATGCCGAAGAACTTCCAGACCTCCCAGTACGACGAGCCGATCGCCTTCAACGGCTACCTGGACGTCCAGCTGGAGGACGGCGAGATCTTCCGCGTGGAGATCGAGCGCGCCCACATGGAGGAGGACACCGGCAAGTCGCTGCACGTCGGCGGCGCCACCGGCCGTATCCACGGCGCGTCCCACTCCCTGCTGGACTACAACCGGGCCGGCATCCCGCTCATCGAGATCGTCACCAAGCCGATCGAGGGCGCGGGCGAGCGGGCCCCCGAGGTCGCCAAGGCGTACGTCGCCGAGCTGCGCGAGCTGATCCGCGCCCTCGGTGTCTCCGACGCGCGCATGGACAAGGGCCAGATGCGCTGCGACGTGAACCTGTCGCTGCGGCCGCACGGCCGGGAGAAGTTCGGCACCCGCTCGGAGACGAAGAACGTCAACTCGCTCCGTTCGGTGGAGCGGGCGGCGCGCTTCGAGATCCAGCGCCACGCGGCCGTGCTCTCCTCCGGTGGCACGATCGTGCAGGAGACCCGTCACTTCCACGAGGACGACGGCTCCACCACCTCCGGCCGCATCAAGGACAACGCCGAGGACTACCGGTACTTCCCGGAGCCCGACCTGGTGCCGGTGGCCCCTGCCCGCGAGTGGGTCGAGGAGCTCCGCAAGGGCCTTCCCGAGCTGCCGCGGGTGCGCCGCAACCGGCTGCGCGAGGAGTGGGGCGTGTCCGAGCTGGACATGCAGTCCATCCTCAACGCGGGCGCGGTCGAGGCGATCGTCGCCACGATCGAGGCGGGCGCGGACGCGGCCTCGGCCCGCAAGTGGTGGATGGGCGAGCTCGCCCGTAACGCCAACGAGCAGGGCGTCTCCCTCGAAGAGCTGGCCATCACCCCGGCCGACGTGGCCCGGGTCTCGGCCCTGGTCGCCTCCGGTGACCTCAACGACAAGCTGGCCCGTCAGGTCATCGAGGGCGTCCTCGCCGGCGAGGGCACCCCGGACGCGGTCGTCGAGAAGCGCGGACTGAAGGTCGTCTCCGACGACGGCGCGCTCGGCGCGGCGGTCGAGGAGGCCATCGCGGGCAACGCGGCCATCGCCGACAAGATCCGCGGCGGCAAGGTCGCGGCGGTCGGCGCCCTGGTCGGCGCGGTCATGAAGGCGACCCGCGGTCAGGCGGACGCGGCGAAGGTCAAGGACCTGATCCTGGAGAAGCTGGGCGTCAGCGAGGGCTGAGCCTCTTCTTCCCGTACGTCATGGGGACGGCCCCGCACCGGAGTTCCGGTGCGGGGCCGTTCGCGTACGCGGGTGGGGTCAGCGCCTGAGGACGGGGGCGGCGATGACGCCGCTGCCCTCGTCGGTGCAGGTCTCCTCCACCTTGAGGCGGAGCCGCAGCGCGCCCTCGATCTTCAACGACTTGGTGATCGGTGTGCCGAGGTCCACGGTCTCGTTGAAGAGCGCGGGCTGGTCGTCCACGGAGACGATGATCCGGGCGGTCTCGATGTTCGAGCCGTCGTCGATGCCGGCGGTGAAGTCGAACCAGGTCCACTCGCGGTTGAGGTCGTACTCGACGTAGGCGCCGTTGTAGCAGTCGCCGATGAGGGCGGCCCCGTACTCCTTGGTGTCGATCTTCGCGGTGCCGACGGAGAAGCTGTCGGGGTCGCTGATGGAGGCGAGGGTGGTCAGGTCGGCGGTGGGTGCGTCCGGTACGGTCCCGGGGTCGTCCGTCGGGGTCGCGGACCCGCCCGGGTCCGTGGCCGGGGCGTCGGTCGGCTCCGCCGTCGGTTCGTCGGTCGTCGGTGTGGCCGTGGGCTCCGTCGATTCCGTCGGAGCGTCGGTGGTGGGCTCGTTCGTCACCGGCGCGACGGAGGCGCTCGTGGCGGGCGGCCCTGCCTCGCCTCCCTTCCCGCCCTCGTTCTTGTCGCCGAGCAGCTGGACGCCGATCACCGCGAGGACGGCGATCACGACGATCCCGACGACGGCCCCGATCAGCGGGCCCTTGCGGCGGCGCCGCTCGGGGGAGGAGCCGGGAGCGGTCCGGCCGGGATCCGACGCCGGGGGACCGAAGCCGCCGACCGGGGCCGCGACGGGCGTGGCGACGGTCGGCGGCGGGGCCACCGGCTGGGACTCGGCGGCCGACCGGGACTCGGTGGCCGGCTGGGGCGCCACGACCGGCGGCGCGGCCACCGGAGGTGCCACGACGGGCGCGGCCACGACCGGCGCCGCCACCGGGGCAGGCGGCGGGGTCGCGGGCCGCGGCGGCACCGAGGGCTGTGCGGGCGGGACCGACGGAGCCGGCGGCACCGCGTCCCTGACGGACGCCGGGCGCGAGGTCGTCGTGGACACCACCCCGTGCCGCACGTCCTTCACCCAGGCCGACAGGGACAGCGGCCGCCGGGCCGCGTCGGCGGCGGCGATGCTCAGGACCCGGTCCCGCTGCTCCTCCGGAAGCCCCGCGATCTGCGGCAGCGCGCGGAACGCGGCGACCAGCTGCTCGGGCGCGGCCGGCGGGGACTGCCCGCTGAGCAGGAAGTAGGCGATGGCACCGAAGGCGTAGCGGTCGGTGCTCGGGGTGCGCTTGCCCTCGAAGATCTCCGGGGCCGCGTAGCCGGGGGTGAACCACACCTCGGCCGTCTGGTGGTCGGCGGTCAGCTTGCTCAGGCCGAAGTCGACGAGGGTCGCCTGCCCGTGCTCGTCGACCATGACGTTGCCGGGGGAGAGGTCGCCGTGGACGACGGTCCGCCCGGAGGGGGTGGCCTTGCCGGAGTGCAGCCAGTCCAGGACGTCCGCGAGCTGCTCCAGGGTCCGCATCACCTCGCGCCGCTCGCCGGGCGCGGCGAGGGTGCGTTCGGCCCGCCAGTCGCGCAGGTCGAGTCCGTCGACGTGGTTCATGACGAGTACGAGGGCGCGGCCGGTGATGGTCCCGGACTCGCCGGGCCGGTGGATCGGCGGCCCCTGGAAGTGCTCGCGTACACCGACGACGCCGGGCCGGTGGACGAAGCGCAGCAGCTCGGCCTGCTCGTTCCACTTCTGGCTGATCCGCTCGAAGACCTCGGGCGTGATCGTCGTCTTGGAGTCGAGCACCTTGACGACGACGGGTTCGGTGCCGCCGGCCAGCTCGATCTCCGCGAGATAGAGCACGGCCTCGCCGCCCCGGCCGATGGACCGGAGGAGCCGGTACCGGTCAGGAGCGGAGTCGGGCCCGATGTGGTGTGCCGTGTTGCTCAAGTTCCCCCCCGGGCACAGTGATTGACAGACGGTCAGCTTGCCGTTCAGGGGTGCCTCAGGTCAACGCGCCGCCGGACGGCCCAGCATCCGCAGACAGCCGTCCCTGGTGCGGCGCAGGTGGGTGAGGAGCTCTCCGTACGCGGGCGGGTTGGCGGCGGCGGACCGCTCGGCGAGGCCGATGGCCTCGACGACCGGCGCGAGCGCCTCCTCCCAGCGCCCGTCGAGCGCGAGGAAACGTCCCAGGTTGTTGAGGACCCGGGCCAGGTCGAAGGCGTACGCGGCGGGGTTGCCGTCGAGCGCCGCGCGGTACAGCTCCACGGACCGCCGGGTCGCGGCGAGCCCTTCGGCCCGCCGCCCGGCCGCCTCCAGGGACATGCCCAGGTTGGAGAGCGTCTGGGCCAGATCCGCCCGGTTCGGGTCCGGTCGTTCGGCGTACAGGTGCTCGCGGAGGGAGACGGCCTCCTCGGCGGCGGCCAGGGCCTCGGCCGGGCGGCCCACGTCCAGCAGGAGATGGGCCAGGTTCGACAGCGACTGCGCGAGCCCTCGGGAGTGGGCGGCCAGGTTGCCCGAGGCGAGTCGGCGCAGGATCGCGACGGCGTCGGCCGTCGCGTCCACGGCCTCGGGCATCCGTCCGGCCTCCGCGAGGTCGACGCCCAGGCTGTTCAGGGCGAGGGCGAGGTCCGGTTCGTGCGCGGCGGCGTTGACGCGGGCGAGGGCGCGCAGGACGGTCACCGCCTGCCCTGACAGCTCAAGGGCTTCGGCCCGCCGCCCCTGGGCGGCCAGATGGTTGGCGTGATTGGTGAGCGAGCGGGCGAGGTCGGGCCGGTGGGCGGCGGGGTCCTGCTCGGCCAGCCGCAGCCGGATCCGCACCGCCTCACCGGTGGCATCGGCGGCCTCCGGCCAACGGCCGAGCGTCGAGAGGTAGTTGCCGAGACCGTGCAGGGCGCCGGCCAGATGCTCCTCGTGTACGGGGTCGGCGGCGACGATCCGGCGCCAGGCGGCGACCGACCGCTCGCCCAGGGCCAGGGCCTCGTGGTCCCGGCCGAGCATGGACAGCCAGATGCCCAGGTCGTTGAGGGCCCCCGCGTACATCCCCTCCCACCCCGCCGGCTCGGCCTCGGCGAGCCGCCCGAACAGGGCGGCGGACTCCTCGGTCACTGCCACCGCCTCCTCGGGCCGCCCGGTCAGGGCCAGGCAGTGGCCGAACCGCATGAGCGCGGTGGCCAGCGCGGGAACGTCGTCGGAGAGTTCCTCGTGCGCGGCGAGGGCCTGTTCGGCCGCCGCCAGGGCCTGGTCGAGGAGGCCGGCGTTCAGGAGGCGGGAGCTGAGGCGGTAGTACCCCGTCGCTCGGGTGCCGGGAGAGTCGTCGAGGGCGATCAGTCCGTCGACGATCCGGCGCGTGACGGCGGCGATGCCCGCGTCGAGGTCCACCTGGCGGTGGACCGGGAAGCGGGCCTCGACGGCTGTGAGGAGTGGCATCGGTACGTCGTCCAGGGTGGCGAGCGCGCTCAGGGCGGCACCACCGGCGGCGAGCGCGAGGCCGGGCTCGGCGGCGAGGAGCGGGTAGAGGTGCCGGGGTCCGAGGTGCGGCCAGCGTTGCGCGGCGGCGGCCAGGAAGGTGACGGCGCGCTCGGCGTGCGGCCCGAGCAGGCGGGCGGTGACGTCCGGGGCCCAGTCCATGGCGGGGTAGTCGGCGCCGTGCCCCGGGAGCGTGAGGGCGAGGAAGTCCTCGGCGAGCCGGTCGGGGAGGAGCGGCTCCAGGACGGTGTCCCGCTCGGGTTCGGCGGCCGGGTAGCAGAAGGCGTGGTCGTCGAGGACCCGGCCGGGGGAGAGCTCGGGGGAGGTGCCAGGGGAGGCCCCCGGGGAGGGCCCGGCGGACTCGCCGGTCCCGAGTCCCGCCACGACGGCCGACCCGCTGGACCGGTCGAGCGCCCCGGTGAGCGCGGCGGCGAAGACGGTCCGGTTCATGGCCGGCGGCGGAGTCGCGTACCGCCCGTCGCCGCGCGCGAAGAGCGTGCCCCAGTGCAGGTGTTCCCGGTCGAGGAGATAGACGCTCAGACCGGCGAGACCGGTGGGCGGGCGGCGCCCGTGCGCCTGCGCGTCGACGGAGACGAGGGCGGCCATGTGGAGGGCCAGGGTCAGCCCGTACGGGGGCGGGGGCTCGGGCGCGGTCGGGGGGACTCCGTACCGTACGGCGAAGGCGTCGCGGGCGGCCCCGTACATCTCGGCGCCGTCGGGGAGGTCCGCGAGGGGCATGCTGCTCGTCCCGGCCTGGAGGTTGGCGAGCGATGCGCGGACGGCGGGCCAGGCGTCGGCGGTACGGGCGAGCAGCAGCACGCGCGCCCGTACCCCGGGCCGGTGGAGCAGGGCGTTGCTGAAGAGCCAGGTGAGGTGGGTGAGCGGCCAGCGGTCCGCGTAGTCGACGACCAGGAGGACGCCCTCGCGGCCGTCGAGCGTCAGGTCCTGGCTGCCGGGCGGCGGCTGCACGGATCCGGGGCCGTTCGTCGCGGCGACGACCCTCCAGCCGCCGCCCTCGGTCCTGGAGGCGGTCTCGTCCGCGAATCGGGCGGCGAGGCGCGTCTTGCCCTGTCCGCCGGGCGCGTGCATCCAGCGGACGGCGAGCCGGGGCCCCCGGTCGCGCCAGGCGCGTAACTCGGCCAGCTCGGCATCGCGCCCCGTGAACGGCACGACCTCGAAACGCGAGTTGAGCATCCGGCTCGGTAACTCCCGTAACCACTCCGGGTCGGCGGCGGGCGCACGGCGCCAGTTCTGGAGCAGATAGACCGGCGAACCGTCGCCGAACACGTGGATGTCGGCGCCGATGACGCCGTACGCGTACCCGGAATGCGCGGTGACGTGCTGCTCGGCGGTCATGGCCTACGCGTCCGGGCGGGGCTCGGGGCTCTGGTGGAAGACGATGTTCCCGTGCTGGACCCCGAAGACGAGCCCGTTGTCGTGGGCGGTGTTGTGCTGCACGGAGTGCTGTCCGCCCGGGGTGTCCCGTATCAGCGCGCGCAGCTCGTCGGCGTACTCCGGGTGCTCGGTGAGGAGGGCGCGCAGCCGCAGCGCCCATGCGGGCACGAGCGCCTGCCGGGCCTCGTCGGTGTCCTCGGCCCCGGCGACGAGGGCGGCGTCCTCGTCGAGCCGCCCCTCGACCTCGGCCCGCCCTCGGAACAGCCGGACGACCCCGTCCCGGGTGACCTGCCAGGCGTCCGTGGCCATGGCGGCGACGACGGCCCCGCCGCCGGCGGCGGCCAGGGCCGTCAGCGACTCCTCTATCACGAGACCTCCGCGACGAACGCGCTCCAGGCGGTGGGGGAGACGGCGAAGACGGGGCTGCCGTCGGCGAGCTTGGAGTCGCGGACGTGCACGGCGGCGGGGTGGGCGGCGACCTCGACGCAGGCACCGCCCTCGTCGCCGCTGTGGCTGGACTTGCGCCAGTCGTAGGCGACTTCGAGGCAGTTGCCGCCCTCGCTGCCGCTGTAGCTGGACTTGAACCACGAAAGTGCTGTCGAGCTCATGTCTCTCCTGCCAGACGATCCAGCAGGCCCATGGTCTCTTCCGGCGTCAGGGCCTGTGATCGCAGCATTCCATACTTCCGCTGGAGGATGCCGACCTCGTCGGGGTCGTCGATGAGGAAGCTGACGCGCTGTCCCTCGATGTAGGCGAGATGGGTGTGATCGGGTGTCTCGATGAGCACCATGGGGCCGTCGAGCCCGGCGTGCGTGGTGCGTTTCTTCGGGATGATCTGGATTGCGAGAAAGGGCAGTTCGGCCCGTGCCACCATGACCGATCAACTCACCTTCCGTCACCAGGCGTTCTTCCGTCGTGAGCGGCGATCCGTCCCACTTGCCCGGGACTTCACGCGCAAGGTCCTGGCCGCATGGGACCTGGACGCCCGTGCGGACGACGTGCTCCTGTGCGTGAGCGAGCTCGCCACCAACGCCCTTCTCCACGGCGTCCCGCCCGGCCGCGGCTACGCGCTCCACCTCTGCCGGACCGCCGGAGGTCTCCGCGTCGAGGTCCACGACAGCGGCGACGGCGTCCCGGCCCTGCGCGAACCCGCCGACGAGTCCGGCCGCGGCCTCCTCCTCGTCGCGGCCCTGGCGGACCGCTGGGGCGTGGGGGAGCGGAACCCCGGCAAACTCGTCTGGTGCGAGTTCGACCGGGGCTCGGGGGCGGGCGGGGCCTGGTGTCAGGCGGGTTCCGGGGAGTCGTCGGGGACGACGGAGATGATGACCATCACGGGAGGGAGGGGGGTCGCCACATAGACGTAGGCGACTGCCAGGCCTGGCATGCCCGGACGTGGCTCCAGCCACGTCTTGTAGGCCACGCCGCCGTGGCGGTTCTGCGGACCGTCGCGACGGATCCCGACCCGGGGGCCCTGTTCGAGTTCGCGCCGCAGGTCTTCGACCGCTGCGGCGGCCACATGGCCCAGCTCCTTCAGGCGTTCCGAGACGCGCTGACTGACGACCGCGACGGCGATCGGAGGGATGTCGCTCACGACTCGGCGGCCTCTCGCTTGATCCGCATGGCCAGCTCCACGCCCTCCTGCATGGCCAGATCGAACTCCGGGTCCGAGTAGAGCCGCACCCGCCCCCGGTAGTCGACCATCACCGCCGCCACCGCCGAGAGGTCCGTCTCCGTCGAGTTCTCAAGCGCCCGCGTCAGGTCGAGCTCGAAGTCCTCGCGGTCCCCCGGGAAGCCCCGCCCGGCCCGCAGCGCCGCTCTTATGTCGCCCAGCGTCCGCAGCGGCATGTCCGCCCCGCTCTGGGCCGGGCGGGAGGAGTGCTCGGTGGGCCGGGCGGACATGGTGCCTCCAAGGGACGTTCCGTACTCCCACGGTACCCAGCTCCACCCGCACCGACGGTACGTGACCAAGATCGACCCGGCTTGATCGCGCTTGGACTCCCGTCGCCGGGTATTGGACGTTCACCACCCGGCCCGCACCGGGTCTTCCCCGCGTCATCCGGCCTCACTACCGTCCCCGGCGTACCACCCAATGGCTCGAAGGCGAACCATTGGCCGTCGACTGGAGGTCGGTCTTGTCCCCCGCGAAGTCCCCCGAGATGTCCCGCGAGCTGCCCCCCGAGCTGTCCCGCCGAAGGCTCCTCGCCCTGGGCGGAGGCGCCCTCGGTGTCGCCGCCGCCGGCTCGCTGCTGCCGCCGTCGTTGCAGGCCGCGATGGCCGCGGAGCCCCCGGCCGGGGGGATGTCGGCGGTCCGGCACGTGGTGGTCCTGATGCAGGAGAACCGTTCCTTCGACCACTACTTCGGCACCCTCCGCGGCGTCCGCGGATTCGGCGACCGCAACGCCGTCGAGCTCCCCTCTGGCAAGCCGGTGTTCGAGCAGCCCGCCGCGCTCGGCCGGACCGTGCTGCCCTTCCCGATCCGCGGCGCCGCCGAGACGCAGAAGAAGGACCTCCAGTACATCGGGGACCTCGACCACTCCTGGAGCGGCGGCGGCAAGGCCTGGCGCGGCGGCTGGATGGACGGATGGGTCTCGGCCAAGACCGCCGCCACCATGGCGTACTACGACCGGCAGGACATCCCCCTGCACTACGAGCTCGCCGACACCTTCACGATCTGCGACGCCTACCACTCGTCCGTCCACACCTCGACGAGCCCCAACCGCAACCATCTCTGGTCCGGCTGGACCGGCTTCGAGGCCGACGGCAGCCGGGCCGTCACCAACGCCGCGTACGCCGAGGGCACCCACCCGGGCTACGGCTGGCCCACCTACGCCGAGCGCCTCGAAGCCGCCGGGCGGAGCTGGAAGACGTACACGGAGTGGGAGAACTTCACCGACAACAACATCGAGTTCTTCACCAGCTTCAAGAAGATCGCCCGCAAGGCGCTCGCGAAGACCGGCGGGCACACCTTCATGGAGTCCTTCTACGCCGCCGTCCGCGACACCGACGACGCCGCCGAGCGCACCCGCCTCCTCGGCCTCCTGGAGGAGGGCGTCGCCACCCTCACGGAGGCCGAGCGCTCCCTCTTCGAGCGCGGACTGCGCCGCGTCGAGTCCGGCACCCTCGCCGACGCCTTCCGCGCCGACGTCGCCGCCGGCACCCTCCCCGAGGTCTCGTACCTCGTGCCCTCCGCGATCGACTCCGAGCACCCCGGCTCCTCCTCGCCGATCGCCTCCGCGACCCTCGTCTACAAGGTGCTCGACGCCCTCGGCGCCCACCCGGACGTCTGGCGGCACACCGTCGTCCTGATCAACTACGACGAGAACGACGGCTTCTTCGACCACGTGCCGCCGCCCGTCCCGCCCGCGGACAACACGGACGAGCGCTGGAAGGGGCTGCCCACCGGCCTCGGCATCCGCGTCCCGCTGCTCGTCGTCTCCCCCTGGTCCGTCGGCGGCTACGTCTGCTCCGAGACCTTCGACCACACCTCGGTGATCCGCTTCCTGGAGCAGCTCACGGGCATCCAGGAGCCCAACATCACCCCCTGGCGCCGCGCCGTCACCGGCGACCTCACCTCCGCCTTCGACTTCAAGCGCGGCCACCGGCAGCCCGAGGTCGAGCAGCCCGGCCCGATCCCGCCCTTCTCCGGCCGCTGGCGCCCCCAGCCCCCGGCCGTCCAGCAGATGCCGGCGCAGGAGCCCGGCGTCCGCCGCGCCCGCCCGCTGCCGTACCAGCCGGACGCGTCCGCGACGACCGGCGCCGGATCGGTGACGGTCGCGCTCAGCAACCGGGGGAAGGCGAGCGCGCACTTCGCGCTCTACCCGTACGCGGGCGAGTTCGCCGTCCCGCAGCACACGGACGTCAGGGGTACGGGGGAGTGGACCGTCCCCGTACCGGGCGGTCACTACCGCTTCACGATCACCGGCCCCAACGGCTTCCGCCGCGAGTTCGAGGGCCCCGCGACGGGCGGCGCCGAGCTCGCCTCGCGGATCGACCACCACGACCGTGACCTGCATCTCACCGTACGGAACACCGGATCCGCGCCGCTCGCCTTCACGGTGAGGCCGCTCGGGTACGTGGACGAGGACGACCTCGCCGACTGGACCCGTACCGTCACCGTGAAGCCGGGGAAGACCCGTACCGTCGTGCACTCGGCCTCCGACGCGCACGGCTGGTACGACGTCGAGGTGACCGCGGCCGGCGGCTTCCGCCGCCGGCTCATGGGGCACATCGAGAACGGGCGCGCCAGCGTCTCCGGCTGAGCTGTTGTGCCCGGGGGCCGGGACTTCCGTCCCGAACCCCCGGGCATGCCTGTGAGTATCGACACGAAACGGGCAAACGATCACGTTCGGCTGTCACAGTGGGCCCCATGTAGGTCATGCGTTCTTTTCGGGCCGTTCCCGTGAAAGAGCCACGAACCACCCAGGGAGCACGTCCTTTGGCAGCCATCGCACGGTGGTGCGTCACGCACCGCCTCGTCGCCGTCCTCCTGTGGCTCGTCGCCCTCGTCGGGGTCGGCACCGCGGCGGCCGTCGCCGGCAGCGCGTACTCCAACGACTACGAGGTCCCCGGCACCGAGTCCGGCCGTGCCACCGCCCTCCTCGACCGCGGCTTCGACGGCCTCGGCGGCGACAGCGTCACCATCGTCTGGCACACCGACCGGGGCAGCGTCCGCGCGGACGCCGTCGAGCAGCGGACCAGCGCCATGCTCGACGAGGTCGCCGGGCTGCCCGGCATCGCCGCCGTGGTCTCGCCGTACGGCGACCTCCAGGGCCGGATCAGCGAGGACGGGCACACCGCCTACGCCACCGTCGCCTTCCGCGAGCAGGCCGACGACATCCCCCAGGCGCAGGCACGCGCCCTCGTCGACACGGCCAAGGCCGCCGCGAACGAGGCCGAGGGGCTCTCCGTCGAGCTCGGCGGCAGCGCCGTCGCCCTCACCGAGGCCCCCGGCGGGCACATCGCCGAAGTCGTCGGCGTCGCCGTCGCCGCCGTCGTCCTCTTCCTCGCCTTCGGCTCCCTCGCCGCCTCCGCGCTCCCGATCGCGACCGCGCTCGTCAGCGTCGGCATCGCGTACTCCGGGATCGTGCTCCTCGGCCATCTGATGACCGTCGCCGACTTCGCCCCCATGCTGGGCATGCTCGTCGGCCTCGGCGTCGGCATCGACTACGCCCTCTTCATCGTCACCCGGCACCGCAGAGGCCTGAAACGCGGCCTGTCCGTCGCGGAGGCCGCAGAGACCGCCGTCGCCACCACCGGCCGTGCCGTCGTCTTCGCCGGGGCCACCGTCTGCATCGCCCTCCTCGGCATGCTGATCCTGCGGCTCGGCTTCCTTAACGGCGTCGCCATCGCCGCCTCCCTCACCGTCGTCCTCACGGTCGCCGCCTCCGTCACCTTCCTTCCGGCACTGCTCTCCTTCATCGGCATGCGCGCCCTGTCCCGGCGCGAACGCCGGACGCTCGCCGAGCACGGGCCGCAGCCCGAGCTGCCCACCGGCTTCGCCGCCCGCTGGTCCGCCTTCGTCGAGCGGCACCCGAAGCTCCTCGGGCTTGTCGCCGTCGTCGTCATGGGCGTCCTGGCGCTGCCCACGTTCTCGCTCCACCTCGGCACCTCCGACCAGGGCAACAACCCGGCCACCGCGACCACGCGGAAGGCGTACGACCTGATCGCCGACGGCTTCGGGCCCGGCGTCAACGGCCCCCTCACCCTCGTCGCCGGGCTCGACGGCGCCGACGACCGGGTCGCCCTCGACCAGCTGCCGGCCGCGCTCGCCGCCACCCGCGGGGTCGCCTCCGTCTCCCCGGTCGCCTACAACAGCCCGGGCGACACCGCCGTCCTCACCGTCGTCCCCGACTCCTCGCCCCAGTCCAAGGCCACCAGCGAGCTCGTCGACCGGCTCCGTACGGACGTCCTCCCGAAGGCCGAGGCCGGCACCTCCCTCGACGTCCACGTCGGCGGCGTCACCGCCTCGTACGACGACTTCGCCGAGATCATCATCGGCAAGCTCCCGCTCTTCGTCGGGGTCGTCATCGCACTCGGCTGCCTGCTGCTCCTGCTCGCCTTCCGCTCGATCGGCATCCCGCTCAAGGCGGCCGCCATGAACGTCCTCGCCGTCGCCGGGGCCTTCGGCGTGGTCGTGGCGATCTTCCAGTGGGGCTGGGGGAGCGAGCTCCTCGGCCTCGGCAGCGCCGGACCGATCGAACCCTTCCTGCCGGTGATCATGGTCTCCGTCCTCTTCGGACTCTCCATGGACTACCAGGTCTTCCTGGTCAGCCGGATGTACGAGGAGTGGCTGGAGACCGGCGACAACCGGCGGGCGGTCCGGGTCGGCCTGGCCGAGACCAGCCGCGTGATCAACTCCGCCGCCGTCATCATGATCGCCGTCTTCCTCGCCTTCGTCCTCTCCGGCGACCGGGTCATCGCGATGTTCGGCATCGCGCTCGCGGCGGCCGTCGCCCTCGACGCCTTCGTACTCCGCACCCTCCTCGTCCCCGCGCTCATGCACCTCCTCGGCGGCGCGAACTGGTGGCTGCCGCGCCGGCTCGACCGGCTGCTGCCCCGGATCAGCATCGAACCTCCCGAGAGCCGCGAGGCCGCCGACGCGCGTGCGAAGATCCCTACGCAGTGCGTGACGGTACCGGCCGTGGAGGAGAGGAACGACGATGTTCGCGATACCGCTGGGTGACGACGGCGCCGAGCTGAGGCCCCTGGAGCCCTGGCAGGCCGAGGAGTTCCTGACCCACATGGACCGGGGACGGGACTTCATCGGGCAGCACATCGTCCTGCCGGACTACGCCACCGACCTGGACTCGGCCCGCTCCTTCCTCCGCTCGTACGCCGAGAAGGCCGCGACCGACACCGGACGCATCTACGGCATCTGGGACGGGGGCACGCTCGTCGGCGGCGTCCTCTTCCGGACCATGGACGTGGCGGCCGGGAGGGCGGAGGCGGGCTGCTGGCTGGAACCCTCCGCCGCCGGGAAGGGCCTGATCACCCGGGCCTGCCGGGTCATCATCGACTGGGCGGTCGAGGAGCGCGGCATCCACCGCGTCGAATGGCGCGCCTCCGCGAAGAACGAGCCGAGCATCGCCGTCGCCCGCCGACTGGGCATGACGCGGGAGGGCGTCCTGCGCGAGAACTACCCGCACCGCGGCACCCGCGCGGACACGGAACTCTGGGCCGTCCTCGCCCCGGAGTGGCGCGCGGCGAAGGCCGAGGCGTCTTAAGGCGCCTCTCATGTGCGCCGCCTAGCGTGCGCCGCATGGACACCAAGACGACGACAGAGAAGCCCGCCGACAGCGCGGAGAGCGCGGAGAGCGCGGCCAACGCCGACAGCGCGGAAAGCGCGGCCGGGGCGGACGCCGGGACCGCGGCGGAGCCGCTCGACGCCCCCGGTACGGCCGGAGCGGACGAGGCACACGCGGACGAGACTTACGCGGACGCGGACGCGGACGAGGACGAGGACGAGGACGCGGACGACTCGGAGGACGAGCTGTCGGCGGAAGCGGAGGCGGCCGCCGCCCCCGTTTCCGCCGGCATCGGCGGCGCCGCCGCGGCCGTGGTCTCCGCCGCCCTCGGGGCCGTCGCACTGACCGGCACCTGGACCGGAAAGGTCGTCTCCGAGCGCGAGACCCTCATCGGGCAGATCAAGACCTCCGGAGCGGGCACCCCGGCCCAGCAGATCTCCGAGATCTACGGCGACGCCTGGCACAGCACCGCCCTGGTGAACGGCGTCTTCGCGCTCGTCGCCCTGCTCGTCGCCGTCCTCGTGCTCATCCTTCCTGGGCGCCCCGCCTGGGTCCGCGCGGTCGCCGTCGCCGGCGCCGTCCTGGGCGGCCTCGGACTGCTCCTGTCGGCGGGTACCTACTTCGACCTGTTCCTGAGCCTCCCCACCGCCGGATCCTGAGACCGCCTAAGGACCCCCTAGGCCCCGCCTAAGGCCCCCCGTACGCCGAACATGCGGAACTCGCCCGATGTGGCCGCACCCCCTGGGAAACGACAGTAGAGGCATCGCAGGAAGCGATACCGAAACCGAGAAGACCAGGGAGCATCCCGATGTTCGAGTACGAACTCCACCGCATGAACCACGCCCAGCTCGTCCGCGAGGCCGCCGCCCAGCGTCTGTCCCACGAGGCCGCCGAGTCGGCCGGCTCCGCCCGGGGCCTGCGCCGCTTCGGCCGCCGCAGCGGGAGCCAGGACCCGGAGGGGCGGGTGAGCGGCGAGGGCCGCGGCCGTTTCGTCCGGGCCGCGTGACCCCCTTATGAGCGAACGTACGGACGGTTGTGCGATGCTCGGCGCCGTGGAGACCAGGTCAGTCAGCCCCGTGTTCGTCGGCCGCGCCGGCGAACTCACCGCCCTCACCGAGGCGCTCTCCCGCGCGGCCGCGGGAGAGCCCCAGGCCCTGCTCGTCGGCGGTGAGGCCGGGGTCGGCAAGACCCGGCTGATCGAGGAGTTCCTCGACACGGCCTACGGCCGGGGCGCCGTCGTCGCCCTCGGCGGCTGCGTCGAACTCGGCGCCGACGGGCTGCCCTTCGCCCCCTTCGCCACCGCACTGCGCTCGCTCCGCCGCCGGCTCCCCGACGAACTCACCGAGGCCGCCGACGGCCAGGAGGGCGAACTCGCCCGCCTGCTGCCCGAACTGGGCGACCCCGGAAGCCACGACTCCTCCGACGAGGACTCCACCGCCCGCCTCTTCGAACTCACCGTACGACTCCTGGAACGGCTCGCCGCCGACCGTACGATCGTGCTCGTCCTCGAAGACCTGCACTGGGCCGACGCCTCCACCCGGCACCTCCTCACCTATCTCCTCCGCACCCTCCGCCGCGGCCGGATCGTGGTCGTCGCCAGCTACCGCGCCGACGACATCCACCGCCGCCACCCGCTGCGCCCCCTCCTCGCCGAACTCGACCGGCTCCGCACCATCCGCCGCATCGAACTCGCCCGCTTCACCCGCGTCGAGGTGCACCGCCAGCTCACCGGCATCCTCGCCGCCGAACCCGACCCGGGCCTCGTCGAAGAGGTCTTCGAGCGCTCCGACGGCAACGCCTTCTTCGTCGAGGAACTCGTCGTCTCCCACGAGGCGGGCTGCGCCCCCGGCCAGCTCAGCGACTCCCTGCGCGACCTCCTGCTCGTCCGGGTCGAGATGCTTTCCGAAGACGCCCAGCGGGTCGCCAGGATCGTCGCCGAAGGCGGCTCCACCGTCGAGTACGGCCTGCTCGCCGCCGTCGCCCGGCTCACCGAGGACGAACTGATCGAGGCGCTCCGGGCCGCCGTCGGCGCCAACCTCCTGCTCGCCGTCCCCGACGGCGACGGCTACCGCTTCCGCCACTCCCTCGTCCGCGAGGCCGTCAGCGACGACCTGCTCCCCGGCGAACGCTCCCGCCTCAACCGGCGCTACGCCGAAGCCCTGGAGGCCGACCCGGGGCTCGTCCGGGCCGACGAGCGCGCCACCCGGCTCGCCACGTACTGGTACCACGCGCACGACCCGGCCAAGGCCCTGCCCGCTGTCCTCCGCGCCTCCGTCGAGACCCGCAAGCGCCACGCCTACGCCGAACAGCTCCGCCTCCTCGAACGGGCCATGGAACTCTGGGACGAGGCCCCCGCCGAGACCCGCCGCTCGCTCCGGCCCATGGACTACGCCGAGGCCTACCCTCCCTGCGGCTGCGACCCCGAGACCACCGCCCTCAGCTACCTCGACCTGCTCGCCGAGGCCGCGGTCGCCGCCCGCCTCAGCGGCGACCGCGAACGCGCCCTGAAGATAGGCAAGACGGCGCTGCGCCGCCTCGGCAGCGCGGAGGAGAGCGACCCCCTCCGCGCCGCCTGGTTCTGGACCGAGAAGGCCCGCCTCCAGTCCAACCTCGGCCGGGGCGACGGCTGGCAGGAGATCGCCCGCGCCCAGGAACTCGTCAAGGGCCTTCCGCCCTCCGCCGTCCACGCCAGGGTCCTCGTCGGCGCCGCCGGCTGGGGCATGCTCCGCAACCCCGGCCCCGAGGCCATCGCCGCCGCGGAACGCGCCGTCGAGTACGCCCGGCACGTCAAGGCCGAGTCCACCGAACTCAACGCCCGGCTCACCCTCGGCACCCTCATGGCCGGGGCGGGCGACGCCGAGGCCGGTCTCGCCGAGATGCACGCGGTACGGGAACGGACCAAGGCCATCGGCCAGTACACCGAGACCGCCCGCGCCCACATCAACATCGCCTCCTCCCTGGAAGCCCTCGGCCGCTCCCGCGAGGCCGTCGAACTCTCCGACACCGGCATCCGCCTCGCCCGCTCCTACGGCCTCGTCGAAAGCGTCGGCTGGATCGAGGCCAACCGGGCCGAGTCCCTCTTCTCCCTCGGCCGCTGGGACGAGACCGAGGAGGCCGCCGAACGGCTGCTCCGCTCGTCGACCAGCCCCAAGCCCCGCGGCTCCGCCTCCCTCCGCCTCGCCCAACTCGCCGTCGCCCGCGGCGAACTCGACGCGGCCGGCCGCCACCTCGCCGACGCCCGCGCCGTCTACGGCACCCGCGACCCGATCCCGCAGTACACCCTGCCCATGGGCCAGGTCGACATCGCCGTGGCCGCCGCCGAGGGGCGCGTCGCCGACGTCCGCAGCCAGCTGGCCGCCGCCGAACAGGCCGGCTTCCCGCCCAGCACCCACCGCTACGGCTGGCCGCTCGTCCTCACCGCCGTCACCGCCGAGGCCGACAGCCGGGGGCTGCCCGCCGCCGACGAGGGCCGCGCCGAGGCACTCGCCGCGATCCGCCGCTGCGTCCGCGGCCTCGCCGCCCCCGCCCCCGTCTGGGCCGCCTACGCCCGACAGGTCTCCGAGGAGCTCGCCCGCGCCGAGGGCCGCGAGTCCGCCGCCGGCTGGGCCGAGGTCGTCGCCGCCTACGAACCGCTGGAACGCCCCGCCCAGCTGGCCCGCGCCCGCCACCGCCTCGCCGACGCCCTGCTCGTCGAGGGCGGCCGCCGCGAGGAGGCCACGGCCCTGCTCCGCGAGGCCCACGCCGCCGCCGGCGACCTCGGCGCCCGCCCGCTCCGCGAGGACGTGGAACTCCTCGCCGCCCGCGCCCGCCTCTCCCTGACCCCCGAGAAGCAACCTCAGGGCCCGGCCGAGCCCGCCGACGACACCTTCGGTCTCACCCCCAGGGAACAGGGCGTCCTGGGCCTGGTCGCGGCCGGCCGCACCAACCGCCAGATCGCCGAGGAACTGTTCATCTCACCCAAGACGGCCAGCGTCCACGTCTCCAACATCCTCGCCAAGCTGGGCGTCTCCGGCCGCGGCGAGGCCGCCGCCCTGGCCCACCGCCTCCACCTCCTCGACACGCCCTAGTCTTCTGAGTCGGGAATTCTGTTCAGATGTATAAGCTTGGCCGGTGGCACGTACTGGGCGGCCGAAGGCCGAGTTGATCCTGTCGGAT